>JAWSVN010000173.1:0-15313 GCA_033851875.1 Acidimicrobiales bacterium | reverse complement strand
GGCGCCGGTCGCTCTCACACGCGCGAGGACACCGGCGCTCAAACCGGGCATGCGATCGGTCGGTAGGGCGGGTTGGTCGTGCTGAGGACCGAGTCGAAGCGCTCGCGGAGCGTGGCGACCATCTCGTCGTCGGTGAAGATCCAGAACTGATTGCCGAGGATGGCGTCGTGCACCTGGTCGGCGACCACCTCGGGCGCACGCCCGGAGGCCAGGGCGTCGCGGATGAACGCCTGGGTGAGCTCGGCCGCCTCGGACGGTTCGGCCAACGCGTCGGGCGCCGCCCACTCGGGACGGTTGCGGGCCGACTCGGCGATCTGGGTGTTGACCCACCCAGGGCACAGGCACGACACCCCCACCCCCGAGCCGGCGTTGCCGAGCTGGTGGAAGAGGCCCTCGGTGATGCCGACGACGGCCCACTTCGACGCGCTGTAGGCGCTGTGGCCCGGGAAGTGGCCGGCCATCGACGCCGTGTTGACGATGTGACCGTCGCCGTGTGCCATCAGGTGGGGGAGGAACGCCTCGTGGCCGTAGACCACGCCCCAGAAGTTCACGCCCATCACCCACTCCCAGTCGTTGCGACGAATCTCGTCGGGACGGGCCCCGATGCCGCCGCCGACGCCGGCGTTGTTGCAGACGACGTGGACCCGCTCGAAGGTGTCGATCGATGAGGCGGCGAGGGCGTGGACCTGGTCGGCGTCGGACACGTCGGTCACCTGTCCGATCGCCCGCTGCCCCTCCGCGCACGCGGCGTCGACCTCGGCGACGGCGGCATCGAGAGCGGGGGCCTCGATGTCGGACAACACCACGTTCATGCCGGCGGCGGCGAAGCGCAGGGCGAACGCCTTGCCCATGCCGCTGGCGGCTCCGGTGACGACGGCGGTCTTGCCTGCGAGTGACTCCATGACGGCGCACGCTAGGCACCCGACTGCGTCACGTGCCAACTGTCACCCCCGCGATCGGCGCCGACCCGGCGGGTTGCGACCTGCCGGTAGCCTTGCACCATGGCGATGATCGACGACCTGCCGACGTCACGCCGCTTGCTCGGCGACCCGACCCTCACCCGAGCTCAGCGGCGTCTCCTCGACGAGCTCGATGACGACGGCGTCGTGTTGCCCGGCGACGAAGCGGTGTTGCGTCTCGTCGTGGCCGAGCTCGACCAGGTCCGTCGCCCGCCGGTGCACGAGGGCGTGCAGGCCGTCTACGGCGCCTTCATCTGTGGCGACGGCTGCGACATGTCGACCGCCAGCGACCTCGTCGAGCTGATCGACCTCGACTCATCGGTCGACGTCGCTCGCCGCTTCGCCGATGGGCGTGCCACCTACATCGTGCGGCGGCCCGGCTCGGACCGGACCCAGCTCGCCTGCTTCCGTCGGACCGTCCAATACGAGGCCGACATGGTCGAGGTGCAGCGCCAGACCGGCGCGTTCATCGTGCAGCGCACCCTGCTCGGCACGCCTCGGCTGTTCACCGACTACGGGGTGATCGAGTGGAACGGTCGCAGCTGGAACGTGCGCAAGCGGGCTCGGTACCTGCTGGCCACGATCGACGCCCTGGTCGAGGGCGCGGATCGCGCGATCCTCTCGGGGATCCTCGACCTGTGCGTCCACTGGCTGTCGCCGGCCCGGGTCGGCGCCACCCTGCTCTACGACTTCGACCCGCGCCACGACGACGGTCCGTCGCTCGACCTCGACGCCGCCATCGACGCGCCCCACCTCTCGGTGCAGACCCGGCACCACTTCCCGGCCCTGTTCGCCGCCCTGGCTCAGACCGACCTGGCGGCCCTGGTGAACCCCGACGGCACGATCGACCGGATCGGTGTCGGCCTGCGCAGCTCGATCGAGTCGGAGCAGGCCGTGCCCCAGAAGGGCGGGATGCGGCATCGTTCGGCCGCCCGGTTCACCTGGGACCATCACCACACGATCGCCTTCGTGGTGAGCGAGGACGGCCCGGTGACCGTGTTCCGCGAGGGGCGCCGGGTCCAGATCAGCGCCAAGGCGAAGCCCGAGGCACCGGTGGACGAACAGCCGGTCACCCCCGAGGCGCCGACGTCGGAGCCGGCACCTCCCGGGTGTTGCGGAGGCCGCTGAGCCGCCGGCGACCGGTTGGCCGTGACGGTCGGCACCCCGGCGTGCCACGATGACGCCATGACTGCCGAGGGGACCCCGCCGACCGATCTCTATGGGGCGATGAGCACCCTGCGGGCGGTGCGGCGGCTGCGGACCGACCCGATCCCCGACGACGTGCTCGAGCGGGTGGTGCAGGCGGCGTGTTGGGCGCCGACCGGTGGCAACACCCAGCCGTGGCGCCTGGTGGTGGTGACCGACGACGAGGGCAAGCGAGCCCTGCAGGACGTCTACGAACCCGAATGGGAGCGCTACGCCAAGGGTCTGCCGGCTCGGTTCGAGCACCTGCCGCCCGACGAGCGGGCCAAGTGGGACCGCATCCACGCCGCTGGCGACCACCTCGCCGCCCACCTCGCCGAGGCCCCGGCGATCCTGGTGTTCTGTGCCAACCCGAAGCTGATGGCGATCACCGACGCCGGCCTCGACCGGGTGAGCCTCGTCGGCGGCGGCTCGGTCTACCCCGCGGTGCAGAACGCGATGCTGGCCTGCGTGCGCGAGGGGCTCGGCTGCACCCTCACCACCCTCCACTGCATCCGCGAGGACGAGGTGAAGGCCGCCCTCGACATCCCCGACGACTGGGCGACCGCCGCCATGGTGCCGATCGGCTACCCGGTCGGGCGCGGCCACGGACCGATCTCGCGCCGCCCGCCGTCGGTGATGGCGAGCCGCGACCGCTTCGGCCAGGCCTGGTAGCGGCGCCCGTTCCCCGCTGCCCGCCGATCAGCCGAGGTCGCGGCCGCCGCAACTCATCTCTTGCCGTGACGTGACTCATTCGCACGTTCGCCACGCGTGACGTCCCGCCCCCGACCGACGGGGCGGACATGGACCACGACCAGACCGAGCGGCAGTCTCGACCAGCGACCGCGAGCGTGCTCGTATTGGTCGCCCTGGCCGGGGTGGCGGTTGCGTCGTTCGTCGCCGCCGCCTCGAGCTGGGGTGACGACCCCGCCGAACCGGTCGACGAACCGGGTGAGGAAGCCGCGATGGAGCCCGACCGGCTCCCCCTCGCGGCCGTCGACTGCGAGGCGCTGGGTGCTGCCGCCGACGCCGTCGTCGCCGCTGGTCACGTCGGTCACGAAGCGATCGTTGCCCTCGACGCGCTGCGCGTCGAACTCCCGGCCTCGCTGCACGCCGACATCGAGCGGTTGAGCGAGACCTACGCCGAGCTCGAGGCCGGTCACACCTCGGTGCTGTTCGACGGTTCGGAGGTCGAGGCCGCCCGCACCGCTGGCGACGCGATCTCCGACTTCCTCGACTCCACCTGCGACATTGATTGGAGCGCGTCGTGAGGCTCCTTCTCACCGACCGAGTCCGGCGCCTGATCGCCGTCGTCGTGGCCCTGAGCTCGTTCGCCGTACTCGCCCCGGCGAGCCCCGCCACCGCCAGCCGAGCGATGCAGCCCGACGGAGCCGAGCAGAACGTCCAGCTCGCCGCCCAGCTGATCGCCCAACCCGAGGCGGCCGTCTGGCCAGGCGGCGTCGTGTCGATCTCGGGAGCGATCTTCAACCCCGGTGTCGACGCTCTCGCGGCACCGGTCGAACTGCGCACCGTCGATCTGCCGCCGGGCTTCACGGTCCACTCGCTCACGCCCAGCCGGGGTGTCGAGCGACCCGGTTCGTGGACCTGTCGTAGCGCGGGTGACGACACCGTCTGCCAGTTCGTCGGGCTCGACGGCGATCCGATCGAGCTGGCGGGCGAGGACCTCGCGGCCTGGCGGCTGCTGCTGGCCGTCGACCCCGGCCTCGATCCCGACGCCGACGAGATCGCGCCGATCACGCTTGTCGCCTCGTCGGCGTCCGGGTCGCTCGCCCCGGCGCACGTGGCGATGTCGCCGCCCGAGCCGGACGCCCTTCCCCTCGATTTCGTTGCGATGGCTCCGCATCGAGCCGACCACGAGCACGACCTGGAGACGTCGTTCGCCGTCACCAACCTCGCGGCGACGCCACGAGCCGGCGACGAGTTCGAGGTGCGTGAGGTGGTGCCGCCGGGCGCCAGCTCGTGGAGTTGGTCCGGTGACGGATGGGCGTGCGACGACGACGCAGGACGAGCGGTGTGCCGATGGCAAGGTCCCGCCCTCGAGACCGCTGCGGCGACCTCCACCCTCGTCGTCGTGTCCACCCACCCCGAGCTCGCCGCCGACGAGGCCGCCGACGGTCGTCTCCTCGAGTGGCAACCGGCGTTGGCCGGCTTGCAGGACGGCGGCCGTCTCGCCACCCGTGCCCTGGAGACGACCCTCGTCGCCGGCGCCGAGCCGAGCGCCAGCCTCGTCGCCTCGTCGCCCGATGCGTTCGTCATGGTCGCCCCGGACGAGATGACCGTCGACCTCACGATCCTGGGCGACCACCTCGACAACGCCACCGGCCCGCTGACGCTCGAGATCGCAGTGCCGGACTCGGTCGCGGTCGAGGCCCTCGAGCCCGATCGCTGGGCCTGTGCCGATGCCGGCGCGGTGACCGCCTGCACGATGCAGGGGGTCGCTCCGGTCGGGGACCCCGCAGCCGACGACCCGGCGACCGACAGCGTCGCCACCGACCTGACGGTGCCCCTCCGGCTGACGGTCGGAACCGACGCCCCGATCGGCGTGCACGACCTCGGCTTCGAGCTCGTGGTCCCGGGCGAACCCGCCGCCGACCGGCGGGACAACCACACGACCCTCGACCTCGTGATCTCCGAGCAGCCAGAGGCCGCCCTGGCCGTCGAGGTCCACCAGGGCGACGGGCCGCTCCACGACGGCGCCGCCATCCACCTCGACGACGGGCAGCGCTTCGGCGTCGGCGCCGTCAACCGGGGCTCCGGCATTGTCCGAGCCGGCGAGGAGGTGTCGATTCGCCTCGCCTCGGCGTCGGGGATCGACCTCACCGCAAGCGGCGACTCCTGGCACTGTACGGCGACCGAGGTCGCGGCAGCGCCGCTCGCGCTCGGCGAGATCCACGAGTGCACCCACGCGCTCGCCGAGGAACTGCTCCCCGAGGCCCGGCTCGACACGCTGTGGTTCGAGGTTGCCGACGTCCAGCGCGGACCGGGAGCGACGATCGTCCCGATCGAGCTCGGGTTCCCGAGCGACGCGGGTGGACCCGCCACGGCGTTCCTGGACGCCGCCGGCGTCATCGGCCGCGACCCGGTGGCGCAGCAGGACGGTGCGCTGGTGACCTCCGGAACCGGCGTCGTCTCCGCGGTCCGGCCGGCCATCGGCTTCCGGCCCGGTGGCGTGCCGCCCACGCCGCGAGCCGCGTTCTCGCCCTACGCATCGGCGGACTTCGCGCTTCCGTGGGTGGGCGTGGACCTGATGGTCGGCACCGTGATCGAGGCGCCTCTGTGCGATGCGACGTGCGCCTCGATCTTTCCCGTCACGCCCAACGCCGAGGGCGAACGACTCGTCGCCGGCCAGCGCCTCGAAGCGCTCCCGACCTGGACGCCGATCAGCGCCTCGCGGGTCGACGTCGAGGCCGTGGCGCTCGAATTCGATCACTGGGAGGTCTGCGAGCAAGGAACGTGCGTCGACGCCGACGCCCTGGCGGTGACGCCGCCGCCGGGCACGACGTTCCTGCGTGCCGTGTACGACGTCGTCGGGACGCACACCGGCACCGGTGCTCCGACGAGCGTCGGCACCGTCACCGCATCCTGGGGTGTCGACACGATCGCCGAGACGTCGCCGCCGACGGTCGGGACACTGACCGAGGGGGTCGAGGCCCTGTTCGTTCCCGGCTCGTACGAGGCCGCGCCGCCGGCCACCGACCTCCAGTGGCTCCGCTGTGACGACCCGACCGGCGACGAGTGCGTGGCCATCGACGGCGCCGTCGGCGCCGCCTACACCCCGGTCGGGGCCGATGTCGGGAGCGCCCTCGGTGTGGAGTTCACCGTGGTCGCCCCGGTCGGGGTGGCACGATTCCGTTCCCCGCTCGCCGTCGTCGGCGGGCAGGTCCCCGTCAACGTCGGCGCCCCGTCGATTGCCGCCGACGAGCCCACGCCCGGCGTCAACCGCTACGTCGCCGACGCCGGTCAGTGGACCGGCGCGATCGACGAGAGCTACTTCTTCGAGTTCGAGGCGTGTGACGCCGGGGGCTGCACGGTCGTGCAGACCTCGTCGGAGGACAACGTCTACGAAGCCACCCTCGCCGAGCTCACCGCCCACGGCGCCGACCTGCCCGAGCTGCGGGTCCGGGTGCGGGCGACGAACCGGGTCGGAACGGCCGCCGAGACGACGAGCGCGCCCGCCTCGTCGGTTCCCGTGCCGCTCGAGGCCCTGGCCCCCACTGTGCTGATGGCTCCGGAGGTGACCCTCGTCGGGGTGGCGTCGGCGTCGGTCGGCACCACCTTGGAGGCCACCACGGGAACCTGGGCGTGGTCGACCTTCGAGTCGATCCGATGGGACCGGTGCGCCGGCACCCCCGACGCGCCCGTCGACTGCCAACCCATCGATGGAGAGACCACGACGACGCTCGAGCTCACCGCCGACGAGGCCGGCTTGCTCGTGCGCGCCGTCGTCACCGGCAGCAACCCGTGGCACGGCACGATCGAGGCGGCATCGGTTGCCATCGGCCCGATCTCCACGCTCACTCCTCAGCTCCTCACCCCGGCGACGATCACCGTGGCCGGGGCGCCGCCCCTCCGCTCGGGATCGACGCTCGAGATCGAGCCCGGCACCTGGAGCGCCGACCCGGCCGACCCGCTCCTCTCGCCGACGTCGTGGACCTACCAGTGGCAGCGCTGTGCGACGAGTCTGCAGTCGAGCTGTGTCGACGTCGCCGCCGCGACCGGGACATCCCTCGAGCTCACCGACGCCGACGTCGCCAGTCGGCTTCGCGTCGTCGAACGGGTCGTCACCGCCGGCGGCGAGGAGGCGACCCACCCCAGCGCCTTGACCGCCCCCGTCGCCCCGACCGGCGGCGACGACGGCGATCCCGGCCACGCTGCGCCTCCGAGCGACTGGGGTTTGTGCGCAGCGATCGACCAGCTCGGTGGGGAGGGCGGCACCCTCGATCTGGGCGGAGGGTTCCGCCTCGCCGTCGACGGGTGGGCGATGTCGACGCCGACGTGCACCGACAGCACCACGGTGTCGTTCACCGGAGCGTCGATCTCGCTCGGCGGCGTCGTCTCGGTCTCCCGGGCGTCCGGTTCGCTGTCGGCCCTCGGCCTGCGGCTCACCGACGGGGAGGCCGACCTGTCGGGGCCGGGCCTCGACGGGCTGGAGGTCTCGGTCGGACCCGACCCCATCGTGATCGATCTGTCGGGTCCGGCGCCGGTGGCGTCCGGCTCGTTCCTGGCCGACGGACTGATCGGGATCACCGTCCCGGACGGCTGGACCGCGGCCACCCTCATCGACCTCGTCGGCGACCCATCGAACGGTTCGTCGGGCACCAGCGCGACGGTCGTTGCCGCCGCCAGCCCGGCGGGCGCACCGCGGTCGGCGGGCGCGACGCTGCCCGACCCGGCAGGCGGCCCGGCCATCCGGATGGAAGGCAGCCTGGCNNGCCGAGGTGACCGGTCTGGTCCAACTCGGCGACGCGACGATCGATCTCTCGGGTCGCATCACCCGCTCCGCCGCCGACGCCCCGGTCACGCTTGCGATCGCCGGCACGCTCGAAGCGCCGGCGTCGCTGGCGTCGGACACCACGCTCACCTCCGCTCACGTCGAGTGGACGTCGGCCGGGCTCACCGGCCGTGCCACGGTCGCCGTCGGTGACGTCGTGGTCTCCGGTTCGCTCGGCTACGAAGCCGCCGACGACTGGTTCGTGGCCCTCGAGGTCGGCGCTCCCGGCCCGGTCTCGATCGCCCCGGGCCTCCGCCTCGAGGGAGCAACCCTCTCGGGCGAGGTGCGGAGAAGTCCGTCCGGGGTCGAAGCCGACATCGAGGCCACGCTCGACCGCTGGCGGGTCGGAGGCAGCGACGGCATCGTCCTCCGCGACGCATCGTTCAGCCTCGCCCTTCGTTGTGTGGGGACCACGAGGTGCACGACGTCGGTAGCGGTGGCCGCGGCCGTCACCATCGACCTCGGCGGCGGCGAGATCGCGACGACGGTCGCCGGGTCCGTCGACGCGACGAGCGGCGACTTCACCTTGACGGCCGACCTCGAGGGCATTCCCACCCCGGCCGGCCTCGAAGTCGACGGCGTCCGACTCGTCGTCGAACGCCGCCGAGGTGCGGTCGACGTCGACGTGCGGGCCGACGTCTCGGTGCTCGGCACCGTGATCGAAGCCCGGCTCGAGCTCGGTGCCGTCGGCACCCGCCTCTCGGCCACCCTCGATCGGTGGACCCCGATCCCCGGCGGACCCACTCTGTCCGACGTCGAACTCGCCTACAGCTCGACGCCGTCCACCGTCGAACGCGACGGCATCGTGCGTTCCCACCCGGCCCGCACCTTCGCCGTCACCGCCGTGGTCGCCGGGCCGGCCTGGATCGAGGAACTCGTGGGTGCTGAGGTCACCGTGCCGGCCATCGGCTCCATCGACACCGCCTCGGGCTCGCTCTCGCTGAGTGCGCCGCTCCCGCAGCTGTCGAGTGTCGACCTGTTCGACGTCGGCGGCGTGCGGCTCGAGCTGGGGGCGGTGTCGCTCGACACCATCGCCACCTCGGGTTCGGTGATCCAGCGGCTCGCCGGGGAGGCGACGTTCACCCTCCCCGACATCGGGTTCGGCGGCGAGCTCGATCTCGCCATGCGGGTGACCGCCGAAGCCCGTACCGGGTCGACGAGTGGGTTCTCGGCATCGGTGTCGCTGCCCCCGGGGCGCGGCTGGTCCGATGCCTTCGGCGTGCCCGGCCTCGACATCGATCGCCTGACCGTCGCCGTCGACGTCACGCCGGCCGGCTCGACGGTCGGGCTGGCAGGCGAAGCATCGCTCCCCGCTGCGGTGCGCGCCCCGCTCGGCATCACGGCCGGCACCCCGGTCTCGCTCGCAGCCAGCGTCGGTGTCGGCCCGCCGTGCTTCGCGTTCGCGATCGGCGACGGCGAACAGGCCGCCATCGACGTGTTCGACCTCGGGGTGGTGACCGCCGACGAAGCGAGCTTCGTGTTGGCGCCCTCGGGGTGCGCGATCGGCGACGAGGTGTTCCCTCCGGGGGCGTCGGTGGCCTTCGACGGCACGGCGTTCGGCGTCGACATCACCGCGTCGGTGTCGATCGATCCGGTGAGATCGTCGCTTCGAGCCGATCTCGAGGTCGGCCGGATCGACCTCGTCGGGGTCGGGATCGACGACGTGGTCCTCCACGTCGAGAGCGGTCCCGACGCGCAGTCGATCGAGATCGCCGGCGAACTCTCACTGTTCGGGAGCACGGCGGCGATCGACGGTCGCTTCCAGTCGTCGCCGAGCGGCACCGATGTCCAGCTCGAGGGTCGCATCGACGACCTCCGAATCGGCGGCTTCGGGATCGACCACCTCGAGGTGGCCGTCGACACTGCCGACTCGATGCGGTCGATCGAGGTGCGTCTCGACGGCAGCGTCGATCTCCTCGGGGGTCAGGTCGACGTCGACCTCGACGTCGAGACGGTCGACGGCGTGGTGGTGCGGGCCACCGGCTCAGGCCTGTTGCAGCACGACATCGGCGGCCTCGGGCTCGACGTGACCGTCTCGTTCGACATCGAACCGGGGGAGTTCCCCGACATCGCCTTCGCCGGTTCGATGACGATGGCCGGCCTCGAGCTGGGAGCTGTCGACGGACAGATCGGGCGTCGGGGCGCGACGTTGCACGCCGATCTCGTGGTGCCTGGGCTGCTCGACGCCCGGCTCGGTGGATGGGTCGCGTTCCCACAAGCCGATGCGCACCCCTCTCGCGACGGCGCCTCGTTGGTGGCCGGCGGCATCCCCACCGACGCTCGGCCCGGCGACTTCCGGCTACGAGCGGAGAACGTCACCCTCGGGGTCGCCGGGTTCGGGCTTCGCGCCGACATCGATGCCGAGGTCGTCGCCGGTGTGCCCCGCATCTCGGTCGACGCCGAGCTGCAGGTCGGCACGAGCGACACCGTCGGCGGCAGGGTGCGGCTGATGGGCACGATCGACGGCGAGACCGGCCTCGACCTGTCTGGCAGCGGTGCCTTGATCGTCGCCGAACACGAACTCGTCGACGCGTCGTTCGAGGCGTTCCTGCGCCCCGACGGCGCAAGCGGGGTCTCGGTCACGGCATCGATCGACCTCGGCGGCGGGTCGGCGGAGCTGACGGGATCGTTCGAGCGAGGCGCCGGCCATGGCACCCTGTTCCGCCTCGAGGGTCGCAGTTCGGTGTCGGCCGGCGCCTTCGACTTCAGCGACGTCGACCTGCTCGCCGTGCGCGATCTGCCCGGTCCCGCCACGCCCCGCAAGGTGACGCTCGACAACGTCGACCGCGATGCGCCGCTGGCCGCCCCGGCGTGTGAACAGCGCCGCTGCTCGGTCCGCTTCGGGTTCGTCGGTCGGGCCACCCTGGCCGCGCCGGCGATCGGGGAGGCGAAGGTCGACCTGGCGTTCTCGGGCGGCGACGTCGCCTTCTCGGCCAAGGTGCGGCTCGAAGGCCCGATCGGCGACGCCCTCGGGAAGCCCCGGGTCACGATCGCATTCGACAGCGACGTCGACGGTGTCAGCGAGCTGAGCTTCCGGACCCGAGTGAGCAGCCGTTGGGGGGTGCCGATCGGCATCGCCATCAACGGCACCATCCGCTCGGACGGCACGGCCTCGCTCGAAGGCGCCGTGCGCGCCCGGGGTCACTGGGAGCTCAACATCCCGTTCGGCATCAGCGAGGTGAAGTTCTGGACGTGGCCGGCGTTCACGGTCGACGTCGACATCGACCTCGCCGACCCGAGCCGACTGCGGATCAACGCCACGATCGACGGACGACTCGCGGTGCTCGTGCAGTGGGTCTCGTTCGTTCCCAGCTGGGCCCGCTCGGGGTGGAGTCGGGTGCTGACGATTCACGTGGTCGGGTCGACCCGGCCCCGCCGCATCCACGTCTCGGTCGACGTCGCCGGGCTCGGCAGCATCAGCGCGACGATGCGCTGAGGGGCGTCGCCTCCTGGGCGGGACCGAGCCGGCCGAACAGATCGGCGCGAGCGGAGATGCCGAGCTTTCGGTAGACGGCCTGGAGGTGGTTGCCGACCGTGCGGGCCGAGAGGAACAATTCGGTCGCGATCTCCTTGTTGGCCTTGCCTGCCGCAGCCGCCAGGGCGACCTCGAGTTCTCGTTCGCTGAGTGGGAAGTCGACGTCGGCCAGCGTCCGCGCGGAGGTCCACCCCACCTCCGCCGCCGCCGACTGCGCTCGCAACCGTCGTGTCAGCGACTCGCTGGCGGTCCCGCACTCGGCAGCGGCAGCGAACGCCTCGGCCGCGATTGCGTGGGCCCCGTCTGCGGCGAACGCTTCGGCGAGGGCGTGCAGGGCGGCGGCGTCGTGATCGATCCGGGCCTCGGCATGGGCGAGATAGCGGTCGAGCAGCGAGGATCGGGCACGCTCGCTCCAGTCGCGCAGCCGTTCGACCACCGCGTCGGGCGAGCCGAGGCGCACGACCTCGTGGGCGGCGAAGGCCGCGAATACGAAGTGCTCCTCCGCTGCGGCCCGGTCGGCTGCTGCGACGAGATGGCGGACCGCTCCGTCGCGGTCGCCGCGCTGGAAGCGCACCCAGCCCTCGGCGGTGCGGACGAAGACCGCCAGCCGTCCCTGGTTGGCCTGATCGTGTTCGGCCGCCTGCTCGATCGCTCGCTGCGCCGCCTCGAGGTCGCCGCTCCGAGCATGGCCCAGGGCCGCGATGCCGTGAACCCAGAGCCAGACGCCGAACGGGTCGCTGGCGTCGAGTGACGCGGTCGCGTTCGCTCCGGCGGTCGAGCACCCGGCCGCGGCGCCCCCGACCGCCTCGGCGAGGGCGACGACCACCTGCCAGCCTCCTGCCTCGGTCACGTCGTGGGCGGTGGCGGCGACGGCGGCGGCCCGCTCGAGCGGACGGGCGACCTCGGCGTCGACCAGCTCGGCGACACAGCCGAGCAGCTCGAGCAAGAGGTGGTGGATCCAGTACTCCTGCTCATCGGCGGTGAGTGAGCGGCCCTCGGCGAGACGCCGCTGGAACTCGGGGCCCACGTCGCCGGTCATCGTCATCGCGTAGACGAGCCCGGCGGTGAGGTGGACACGGGCGGCGAGGGGCAGCGCCTGGTCGTCTGCGTGTGCGGCGCCGTCATCGATCGTCGCCAGCGGTTCGCCGAGCAGCGCACGGCCGACCGCGATCCGCATCTCGATCTCTGCCCGCCACTGTTGCTCGGTGAACGACGGCAGCTCGTGTTCGAGCCGCAGGATCCCGTTGCCGGGGTCGGCCCGACCGTGCATCTCGTTGTCGGCCCAGGCGACCAGGAGGACGCAGCGGTCGCCTTCGTCGGTCGCCAGCTCGAGGCCCTTCGCTGCGGCGGCCGCGGCCTCGTCGTGGCGGTTGGTCAGGAACAGTGAGCGACACAGGATCTGCGCGGCTCTCGGGCTGGGCGTGAGCTCCAGCGCTGGCGCGGCGAGCAGGGCGGCGGTGCGGGCATCGAACCGGAACAGGGCCCGTTCGGCGGCCGGTAGGAGGTGATCGTGGTCGAAGACTCGCCCCGCGTCGAGCGCCCAGAGCAGGGCCCGTTGGCGGTTGTCGGCGTCGACGAGCCCTGGGCGTTGGAGCATCCCGCAGCCGAGCTCGCCGAGCAGGGCGCGACGCTGCACGGGGCTCGATCCCTCGCGCAGCACCTCGCCGATCATCGGGTGTGCCATGCGGGCGGTGGCCGGTTGATCGACGGGTTCGTCGATCACGACGAAGCCGTCGCGTTCGAGACGGAGCAGCTCGCCGGTGTCGGTCACCGCGTCGAGCGCGAGCATCGAGATCGGCGCACTGCAGGCGATGGTGACGAGCGCGTCTCGCTCGTGTTCGGTGAGGGTCGAGAGGCGGTCGGAGATGATCCCGAACAGCCGAGTCGTCGTGGCGAGCTGCCCGTGACGCACCCAGGCGCCGGTCTCGTCGCAGGCGACCCGCCCCTGCCCCCGGGCTCCGAGGAGGAGTTCGCGGATGAAGAGCGGGTTGCCTCGGGTGAGCTCCCAGTTGGCGTCGAGCAGGGACGGTGCCACTCGGCCCTCGAGCACGTCGGCGGCGAGCTGGTCGGCCTCGGCCCGGGTGAGCGGCCCGAGGCGTACGAGGTCGACGATCTCGTCCTTCCACAGCGGACTGAGACGCTGGTCGTGAAGGTGGGTGGCCCGAGCGGTGAGTGCCAGGGTGGTGGTGTCGTCGCGAGCGAGCCGGTCGACGAGCGCCAGGCTGTCGGCATCGAGGGCGTGGAGGTCGTCGACCACGACGAGCTGGCGTCGTCCTCGCGCTCGTTCGGCGAGGGCCGCGATCGCCTGGTTGAGGAGGGTGACGCCCTCGGTGGCGGGAGCGGTGAGCAGGGCGTGGACGGCGCCGAACGACACCGGTTGGACCGCCGGGGTGGCGTCGATGGTGAACGTCGACCAGCCGGCTGCGTCGAGCTGTGCCCGCAGGCGTCGCGCGACCTCGGTCTTGCCGACCCCGGCCGGACCGGTGAGCAGGAGGGACCGGCCGGTTTCGATGCGCGCTCGAAGCTCGCCCAAGACCTCGCTGCGTGGTCGTCCCTCGATAGCCACCTTCGGTCACGCTAGACCACCGGCACCTCGGGGGCTTGCTGTGCGTCGTCGATGAGTCGCAGTCGCTGCTCGACTGAGTAGCGGGTCAGTCGGGCTTGACCAGGATCTTGGCCGGCGTGTGGCCGGTGCCGATCAGGGCCAGGGCGTCGGCCACGCCGTCGAGCTTGATCGTCTCGTGGATCTGGGGGACGAGCGACCCGTCGGCCAGGTGGCCGGCGAGGGTCTCGAGGTCGGCCCGGTTGGGGGCGGCGGTGAAGTTGCGGCACGTCTGTGGCTTGAAGGCGAAGTGGGCGAACGATCGGGCGATGTGGATCGCCGGGCCGAAGATGCCGGTGTCGCTCTTGGGGCCCGTGATCGGCAGGTAGCGGCCCTCGGGGGTGAGGATCGACCGCATCTCGGCGGGCGACCGGTTGCCGACGTTGTCGAAGATCAGGTCGAACGGCGTGTTCTGGCCGAGGCTCATGGCGATCACGTCGTCGGCGGTGTAGTCGACGACCTTGAACGGCCTGGTCGACCGTTCGCCGAGGGCGCTGACCATCGCCACGTTGCGGGTGCTGCACACGGCGGTCACCTCGGCACCGAGGGCCACGGCGAGCTGCACGGTGAACGTGCCGACCCCGCCGGCAGCGCCGTTGATCAGGAGGCGTTCGCCGGCGACCAGGCCGCCGTGGGTGACGAGGCCCTGGAGGGCCGTCAGACCGGCGACCGGGGTGGCGGCGGCGTCGGTGACGCTGACCCCGTCGGGGATGCGGGCCAGGTTGGCCGGCTTGGCGAGGGTGAACGGCGCACACCCGCCGCCGGCGGTCTCGCCGAAGACCCGGTCGCCGACCTCGAGGTCGGTCACCTCGGCGCCGACGGCCACCACCTCGCCGGCGATGTCGGCGCCGGGGATGGTGCGCTTGGGACGGCGGAGGCCCTCGACGAGGCGGAGGAACCGCGGGGTGCCGGTGAACAGGTGCCAGTCGAGGGCGTTGAGCGACGCCGCCTCGACGGCGATCAGCACCTGGTCGTCGGCCGGCTCGGGCACCGGCACCTCGGCGATCGTCACCGCCGGCGGGAGTGCGTAGCGGGTGATGGTGGCGGCAGTCATGCGGGTCATCGGGGCTCCAGTGCTGAACACGGTGTCGAGCGTACGCTGTATGTGATAAGACGTACAGTGTATGTTGTCAAGGGCGCGATCAGGGGAACGGTGGTCGAGCGGTGGCAGGATGCAGGCCGATGAGTGCGCGTGAGTCCAGCCCTGCGGCCCAGAGCCGGCAGGCCCTCAGCCGGGCGACGATCCTCGAGACGGCGATCCGCGTGGCCGACGAGGGCGGCGTCGACGGCGTGGCCAAGATGTCGATGCGGTCACTCGCGCGCGAGCTCGGTTTCGAGGTGATGTCGCTCTACAACCACATCGCCAACAAGGCCGAGCTGTTGGCAGCGATGGTCGACGAGACGGCGCTCGAGGTGCCGGCGCCCGATCCCTACGGCGACCCGATGGCGGCGGTCCGGTTCATCGCCGTCGAGACCCAGGCCGCGCTGGTGCGGCACCCGTGGGCGGCCGGTCTCTGGCAGGAGTCGCTGCCGGGTCCGGGCCGACTCCGGATCATGGAGCGGTTGCTGGCCGCGTTCGCCGC
>JAWSVN010000172.1:0-4739 GCA_033851875.1 Acidimicrobiales bacterium | reverse complement strand
CGCTTCATCTACTCCGGTGCGATCCCCACGAGGGCGCAGCTGATCGAGGCGTTCGAGGTGCTGGCGGCCGAGTAGTCCAGCATCGCTCGACACTCTGGCGACGCTCAGTCCCACATATGGGACTGAGCGCAACGAGACGCGGGCCAGCTGAGCGAGTGGCTGAGCGGCGTCAGCGGCCCTCGAAGACCGGGGGGCGCTTCTCGAGGAAGGCGGCGGTGGCTTCGCGGTGGTCCTGCGTGCCCATCGTCGCCACCATGGCGGCGGCCTCGGCGTCGAGGGCCTCGGGCAGGTCGACGTCGACGGCCCGGTTGATGTTGGCCTTGACGGCGCCCAGGGCCAGCGGGGCCCGTCCGGCCAGTGCGGTGCACCACTCGAAGGCGGCAGCCTCGAAGTCCTCGACCGAGTCGCCCGTGTCGAGCACCTGGTTGACGATGCCGAGCTCAGCCGCTTCCTCGGCGGTGAGGCGAGGCGACGTCCAGTAGAGCTCCTTGGCCTTGGCCGGGCCGACGAGCTGGGTGAGGAACCACGAGCCGCCGAAGTCGCCCGACGCGCCGATCGTGGTGAAGGCGGTGACGATCGGGACGCCCGGCTTGGCGATGCGCAGGTCGGCGCTGAGAGCGATCGACAGGCCGGCCCCGGCAGCCGCGCCGGGAAGGGCGGCCACCACGGGCTTGGGGAGCTCCCACAGGGCCTGGCTGACCTTGCGCTGCAGACCCTGGAGGTGGGCGACCGGGTCGGTGACCCCGGGGCGCCGCTCCTTGCCCGAGTTGTGCGACTCGGCGAAGCCCTTCACGTCGCCGCCGGCGCAGAACGCCCCGCCGACGCCGGTGACCATCACGACCCGCACCGAGTCGTCGGCCGCGAGCTGGGGGATGACCGTGCCGAAGCCCTCGTACATGGCGTCGCTGAGCGCGTTGCGGCGCTCCGGGCGGTTGAACGAGATGATGCCGACGGGGCCCTCGATGCGGGCGAGGAGGTCGTCGGTGCCGGTGTCGAGCGTCGTCATGCCCGGATTCTCTCCCACGACTCGGCGCGGCGCCATTCAGACTCGCCCCGCCGGCCCGTGGCGGCTGCGGTCAGAAGGGCAGCGGCTCGGGCAGGCCGTCGACCGGTCGGCCCAGCAGCCACGCCAGGCGCTGCCATGCGTCGGCCGCCTCCACCTCGGGCGGGATCGTGTCGCCTCGGCCGACGAGGGTGGCCCGTCGCGCCTCGGTGTCCCAGGCGACGTACGCCGGGCTCCAGTCGGCGGGGGTGAACTGGGGCAGCCCGAGGTCGGTGAGATGGACCTCGACCTCTCGCCAGCGGAACGACGGCATCACCCGGAGGGGAAACGGACCCCGCAGGGTCAAGCCGTCGCCGCCCCACGCGGTCTCGTCGAGGGCGGCCCAGGCGGCGTCGAGGGCGACCGCCGCTGTCGTCACGTCGTCGACCAACTCGGCCAGCGGGCGCCCGGCACCGGCGTCGATGTCGGCATCGCGAGCCTCGGCGCTGGCGTACATCGGCCGCTCCTCGCCCGCCGCCGCACCTTCGGCCATGGCGCGGACCCCGTCGGCCTGGCGGGCGAGATGGGTCAGCACGTGGCCGACCGTCCACCCCGGCAACGCGGAGGCCGCGATCGGGTCGGCACCGTCGGCCACGAGGCGATCGAGCACCTCCGCCATCCGCTGATGCGCGTCCGCGCAGCCTTCGAGGTCGCTGGTCGGTGCCATGACCGGGAACCTAGTCTCGCTCCATGGCCGACGACCCGACCTTTTACGACGCCATCGAGGCCTACCCCGAGCGCCTCAGCGTGCAGGCCGGCGAGCCGGTGCGGCTGTGTGTGTCGACCACGGCGCCTCGCTACCGGGTGACGGTCGAACGTTGGGGCGTCGCGCGCGACGAGCGGTGGCAGAGCGACTGGGTCGACGGCATCGACCACCCGGTGCCCGACGACGCCGATGCCAAGGGCTGCCGCTGGCCGGTCGCCCTCGAGATCCCGACCGGCGCCGACTGGGCGTCCGGGTTCCACCTCGTCACCCTCACCGCGGAGGGCGCCCCCGAAGGGCGCGACACCGCCCACGCCGGCTTCGTCGTGCGAGCTCCCGAGCCGACCACGTCGGCGATCATGGTGCTCGCCACCAACACCTGGAACGCCTACAACAACTGGGGCGGCTGCTCCCTCTACACCGGCGGCGTCGAGGTGTCGTTCCGGCGACCGTTCGCCCGCGGCATGCTCTGCCGCCCCCACACCGAGCGCGACGACCGCAAGGCCCGCCCGATCCGCTGGGACGAGGCCCCCGACGCGGATGGCGAGATCTTCCAGGCGTGGCGGACCGAACGGGGCTACCCGCCGGCGATCGGTTCGTCGGGCTGGTTCACCTACGAACGCCGCTTCGTCGAGTGGGCCGAGGCCGCCGGCCACCGCTTCGACATGGCGATCTCGACCGACCTCGAGACCCCGGGGGCCCTCGATGGCTACGACCTCGTCATCTGCGTCGGCCACGACGAGTATTGGTCGGCGCCCCAACGGGAGGCGGTCGAGGCCCACGTCGCCGGCGGCGGCAACCTCGCCACCTTCAGCGGCAACACGATGTTCTGGCAGGTGCGGACCGAACTCGAGGCGACCTCCGACGGCACCGACGGGCCGTCGAGCATGATCGGCTACAAGTACACGGCCCACACCGACGACCCGATCCTCGACACCGATCCCACCAGGATCTCGGGCATGTGGGCCGACCCGGTCGTCGGCAAGCCCGAGGCGGCCCTGCTCGGCGGCGGCTCGGCGTGGGGGCTCTACCACCGCTTCGGGCAGGCGACGGCGCGAGGCATCGGCGCCTTCGTCGTCTACCGCAACGACCACTGGCTGTTCGAGGGCACCGACCTTCGCTACGGCGACGTGCTCGGCGCCCGTGACGGCGTCGTCGGCTACGAGACGCTCGGCTGTCGCATCCAGTTCGACGAGTACCAGCTGCCGGTGCGGGCCGGTGGTGACCACACGCCCGACGACCTCGAGATCGTGGCGTTCTGCCCGTCGTCCAACCTCCGCTTCGGCGAGTACCCGGCGTCGATCTCGGCCCTCAGCGACCAGGGCGATCTCGACTTCATCGCCGGCCGACTCTTCGGTCGCATCGACGACGACTCGGTCGCCCGCATCCGCCACGGCAACGCGGTGATCGTCACCTGCCGGCCCTACGCCGACGTCCACTCGACCGATACCGACGACGGGCCAGGCGGGGGCGAGGTCGTGACGATCGGGACGACCGACTGGGCGTTCGGACTGGCCGCCGACCCCGACGTCGGGACCGTGACCGACAACGTGCTGCGACGCCTGTCACGTCGAGGGCAGTCCGGCTGAGCCGAGCGGCCCATCGACGAGGCAGGTCTGCCCACCGCAGCGCCCTCAACGACCGTTGGGCCCATGTCGATCATCTGGCCATGGAAACCCCCGGCCTCTCTCGTTCCGAACGTGCGGTGCTCGAACTGGTGCAGCGCGTCGGCGTGGCCGGGTTCGTCGGCGTCGTCACCTCGCTGGCGATGGCCTCCTCGCTGGCGATCGTGGCCGTGTCGTTGCTGGTGTCCGGGACCTTCGCCTACCCGGAGATCTGGGTGCAGGCGCTGGTGACCACGGCGGCGGTGCCGGCGGTGGTCGCCCCTCCAATGACGTTCCTCATGGCCAGGATCGTCACCCGGCTGAGCGTGACCACCGATGCCCTACTTCAGGCGTCGACCACCGACGGACTGACCGGCGCCCTCAACCGTCGCGGCTTCTTCCAGGCCGTCGCCGACGTCGAGTGTGTCGGCCACGGCATCGAGATCGGCATGCTCGACCTCGACCACTTCAAGCAGCTCAACGACAACTACGGCCACGCCTTCGGCGACCGGGCGCTGCGGGCGGTCGCCCACTGGATCGCTCGCCAGATCGGGCCGGCCGGCATCGTCGGACGCCTCGGCGGCGACGAGTTCGCCTACGCCGTGCCGGTCGACGGTGCGTTCGGCGGTCTGCCCCCTCGCCAGACGTTCCGGCTCGAGGGGGTCGTGTTCCAGGTGTCGATCGGCCGCTCACGCTGTGGCGCCGCCGGCGGCGTCGACGGCGCCCTCGCTGCGGCCGACGCCAGCCTCTACGAGCTCAAGCATCGGCGTGCCGGCAGCCAGCCGGTCGAGGCGCCCACCGAGGTGGCCGCAGCGCACATGGCGGCGCCGGCGGCGCAGGCTGACGAACCCCGCTCGGTGTTCGCCCTCGCCAACTGAGCGGGTCCGGTCAGCGCCCGGCGAACCCCCAGCCGCTGCGACGAGCCCGGGACCGCTGGAAACGTCGGTGCCGATACCAGCGATCGATCGCCTCGTGGACATTCACCAGCTCGACGCGGCGCAGCGCCGAGCGCGGCACCGATCCCGGTGTGCCCGGCGTGCGACGGGCGGCGGCGTCGACGCGCTCGTTGTGGGCGGCGACCGACCGGTTGAACTCGTCGACCAGGCGCCGGATCTCGTCGGTGTCCACCGCCGCCAGCGTCGCTCCCCGCAACGAACGACGAGCCTCGTCGATCGCTTCGTGGGCCGCTCTGGCCCGTTCCCCCTCGACCCAGGCCGACGCCCACCAACCGGGCGGGCGGGCGACGTCGAGGTCGGCGATCGGCTCCCCGTGGCCGGCGAGCCCGTCGAATTCGCCTCGCTCCCGGGCCGCCCGGATCTGCTGCTCGACCCCGCTCTCGAACCGGCGCACGAACTCCTCGCTCGTCTCACCGTCGGCCGCGCTGCTCATG
>JAWSVN010000171.1:0-1804 GCA_033851875.1 Acidimicrobiales bacterium | reverse complement strand
CCGTCGTGGGTCTCCCACACCCGCCCGTAGCGGTCGATCATGAAGTTGTACGCGATGTCGGGCCACCCCTTGGCCTCGCCGGTGTGGAAGTCGAAGTAGCCCTGCAGGATCGCCGGCACCTCGTCGGCCTCGTGCTCGAGTCGGTCGGCGGTGTGGTGTACCAGCAGGAACCGCACGTCCTCCTGGGGCACCTCACCCTTCGGCGGTCGATCCGCCCCGGCCCAAGCGGCGCGGGGCAACACCTCGAGGCCGGGCGCCACCGTCACCGGAGCGACGTCGACCTGTTGGACGGCAGCCTGGCCGCTCGCCGTCTGCGCGCTCGACGGTGACCCGATCGCGACGCCGCCGAACGAGCCGGCGGCCGCCACGCCGGCGGTCCCGAGCAACATCCGTCGCCGGGTCCAGCCCCCACCCGAGTCGCCCGAACAGTCGTCGCACATGCCCCCATTGTCGCCGCTCCGACCCCGAGTGGACGACCTCACAACCGCTGGTCACGTGCCGATGGTGACCGGTGCAGCCCCTGCCCCCGCCGCCGCAACCGCCGACGGTCGGCTGCCCGTTGTGTGTGACGAACAAGGTCGACACGGTTGTGAGCATTGCGAGGATTCGCGGCCTGGTCCTGTTCGGGCGGATGGACGACCTCGTCATCTACGGCTGCAACGCCTGTGTCCGTCGGGCGGTTCGGATCGAGACCGCGAAGAACCTGCTGCTCGGTTGGTGGTGGTTCCCACTCGGTCTCGCGACGGGACCGATCCTCACCGACAATCTTCGTTTGTGGCGGGTCGCTCCGAACCCGAGCGGTGTCGACCAGTTGCTCCGACAGCTCGGCTACCGCTGAGGCTGCACGTGATAGCGTCGGTCGCGCGACGTCGGGGCGGGACGTTCGAGGAGGGCACGATGGCGCGATGCACCCGATGCGGAGCCGACATCGACTCGGCCGCGTGGTGCTCGTCGTGCGGCTTGATGCAGCCGACCGCGCCGGTCGACCCGGCGAGCGCTGCCGCGTCGTTTCCCGACCCGACGACGCCCGACGATTCCGCAGTGTGGCGCAACGCCTTGGTCCTGTCGCTGGCGATCACCGTCGGCGGCGGGCTCCTGCTCTTCTCCGATCCGGTCGCCGAGTTCGGGTGGTCGCTGTGGCGGGCCTTCGACGGGCTCCCCCACCAGATCACCCACCCACGCGCGTGGTTCTACCTCGGCCCGGCCATCGTCTTCGGGCTGGCGGCCGGCGTGCCGCTGGGCCTGTTCTTCGGTGCCGCCCGCGCCAACCCGTCAAAAGCAATGCTCGGACCGATCGGCGCGCTGCTGTTGTGGCCGGTCCTGGTGGCCGTCCACGCGCTCGGCACCCTCCTGTGGTTCGGCTTCGAGACGGACCGGCCCAGCCTCTTCCTGGACACCCTCACCGATCAGCCGTCCTACTTGCACGCGCCGCTCATCGTGATCATCACCGTCATCGTGGTGTCGTCGTTCTCCGAGGTGAACGAGCGGCGACACTGAACTAGTAGCAGTGACGTCCGCTCCTTGCCGTGAAGCGGGCACCGGTGCGACGATCCAAGAACGCCAACGGGCGGCAGCTTGGGGTGCGGTGGGCATGTCGGAGGGAACGATTCGGGTCCGAGTTCTTGGACCGACCGGTGTGTGGCGAGACGGTGAACGTCTGCGGCTCACCCGCACGAACGCCGAAGCCATCGCCGCGCTCGTGGCCGCCGGCCCCGACGGGCTGACCCGCGACCAGGCCTCCGAGCGCTTCTGGGGTGAACGCCAACCCAAGACCGCCCAGTCGGCGGTCCTCATGCGGATTATC
>JAWSVN010000016.1:0-11425 GCA_033851875.1 Acidimicrobiales bacterium | reverse complement strand
GTGCTCGAACCGCAGGACGAGTACTGCCACGAGCCTGACGCCGCCGAGAACTACAACGAATCGATGTACCTCAACGCCTTCGACCTCGAGCGTGAGGTCGGCGGTTGGTTCCGGCTCGGCAACCGGGTCAACGAGGGCTACGCCGAGATGACGGTGTGCGTCTACCTGCCCGGCGGTCGGGTGGGCTTCGTCTACGCCCGGCCCGAGATCACCGCCAACACCGAGATGGCGGCCGGCGGGCTGCGCATCGACGTGGTCGAGCCGTTCGAGCACCTGCAGGTGACCTACGCGGGCAAGGTCTGCCTGCTCGACGATCCGCTGCAGATGGCCGAGCCCCGGGTGGCGTTCAAGAACAACCCGTGGGTCGAGTGCGAGGTCGACCTCGACTTCCGTGGGGTGTCGCCCATGTACGGCGGCAAGCCGGTGTACGAGGACGACGGCTCCGACATCGAGGTCGAGGCCGAGAAGAGCTTCGCCAAGGCCCACTACGAGCAGCACTGCTCGGTGACCGGGTCGATTCGGGTGGGGGAGGAGGTCATCGATCTCGACGGCCTCGGCCTGCGCGACAAGTCGTGGGGTCCCCGCTACTGGCAGGCGATCGAGTGGTACCGCTGGCTGCCCTTCGTGTTCGGCCCCGACTTCGCCATGATGGTGTCGACCGTCGGCGGCCGCCCCGGCGGCATGGTGCTCAGCGACGGCGAATACCACCTCATCAAGGAGGTGGACATCACCTCGGAGTGGGACGACAACGGCTACCAGACGGCGATGACGATGAACGTCGCCACCGACGACGAGCGCTACGAGGTGACCGGCGAGGTGATCTCGCTGATCCCGCTCCGCAACCGGCGCAACGACCCCGACGGCAACCCCTTGGTCACCCGCATCACCGAGGCGATGACCCGCTTCGAGTGCAACGGGCGCCAGGGCATCGGCATGAGTGAGTACCTCGACCAGATCGTCGACGGCCGCCCGGTCGGCCCCGACGTGGTGATGCCGGCCGACTAGCGTCCGGCCCATGAGCGAGCTCTACGGTCCGGGCGCCCGGGCACTGCAGGACCACTTCGATGCACGGCGTCTCGCCGACCTGCTCTCGACGGTCACCGTCCACGACGAACTGAACGACGACGACATCGCCCTGATCGGCGCCCAGTCGACCGTGTGGCTGTCGACCGTCGACGCCGACGGCTGGCCCGACGTGTCCTACAAGGGCGGGCTGCCCGGGTTCGTGCGCGTCGTCGACCCCCGCACGATCGAGCTCCCGCTCTACGACGGCAACGGCATGTTCCGCTCGGCCGGCAACATCACCGACACCGGCCGAGTCGCCCTGCTCTTCATCGACACCGACCGGCCGTGGCGGCTCCGCCTCCACGGCACCGCCACCGTCGTCACCGACGAGGCCCGCCTCTCCGACCACCACGGGGCCACGGCGCTGATCGAGGTGACCGTCACCCGCGCCTTCCCCAACTGTGGGCGCTACATCCACGCCGGGGACGACACCGATGCGGCCGGTCTGTCCGACTTCGTGCCCCGCCCGGGCAGCGAGCCGCCGATCCCCGAGTGGAAGACCTTCGACGGGATCAGCCAAGCCCTCCCGGCCGACGACCCGGCTCGGGTCGACCCGGCTGACCCGAGCCCTGCAGCAGGGTGAGGCCGGCTCCGGCCAATGCGGTGATCAACACCAGCCCACCGTTCAGCTCGGGCGGCCAGCCCGACCGGCCCCCGACGCCGAGCAGCAGGTAGCTCGCCCACATCGCCGCCGGGGCTGAGGCGGCGGCCACCAAGAGAGGCCGCCACGGCGCCCATCGCAGGGCGACGTCGAACGTGGCGCCGCCGATCGCGGCGAACACCACACCCCACCACCGGCCGCTGAACGCCAGGGTCTCGAAGGTCTGGGCGACCGTGAACACGACCGTCGCCGCACCGAACGGCGGTCGCCAGCGGCCGACCACCATCAGCAGCGGACCGAGCAGGATGGCGGTGTCGACCAGGGCGGCGGCGAGGAAGTACTGGATGAGCTCGGTGCCCTGGCCGGTGTCGGGGTCGTAGATCTGCCGGCCCATCCAGGTCTGAGGCACCACCCAGGCGTAGGCGGTGAAGAACACCAGGACCGCAGTGACGATGGCGGCGGTGCCGACGGTCAGCCATCCGGCGTCGGCTCGGCCTCGCAACGCGTGGGCCCGCACCGGCGTCCACCCGATCAGCAGTCCACCGGCGAACAGCAGCAAGTGGGTCGGCGACAGCAGCGCGTCGATGCTCGTCTCGACGCCGTAGATCGTGTGCCAGATCCCGTCGCCGACACCGCCGACGGCGAACAGTCCGACCCCGACGAGCGCCGGACGGTAGGCGGCCGGGAACCAGTCGACGATCCCGACACCGGGGTGGCGCCGCCGGTAGCCGACGAACGCCACCCAGCCGGCGAGGGCGACGAACGCCGTGTAGAACACGGCGTGCCACGGGGTGAAGAAGTCCTCGGTCTCGGTGTCGATCACCTCGACGTGGGCGTACCCGTCCAGGAACATGCCCCCGACGAGCGCCGCCGCGAGCGCGAGGGTGATGCCGTCTTCCCGGGCGGTGGAACTGGAGGTCGGGGCGGGCTCGAGCATCGCCCCTCAACGGTAGTCAGCCGGCCGGTTCGGCGAACTGCAGGCGCAGATCCCGCTTGAGGATCTTGCCGCTCGGGTTCTTCGGCAACGACGGCACGACGTGGACGTGCTTCGGGGTCTTGTAGCCGGCGAGCCGTTCCCGGGTGAACGAGATCAGCTCGGCGGGCTCGGCCGACTCGCCGTCGCGCAACACGACGCACGCCGTCACCGCCTCGATCCAGTGGGGGTCGGGGGTGCCGAACACGGCGACCTCGGCCACCGCCGGGTGCAGGAACAGGCAGTCCTCCACCTCCTTCGAGGCGACGTTCTCACCCCCGGACTTGATCATGTCCTTCTTGCGATCGACGACGGTGAGGTAGCCGTCGTCGTCCATGATCCCGAGGTCGCCCGAGTGGAACCAGCCGTTGCGGAACGCGTCGGCCGTCTTCTCCGGGTCGTTCCAGTAGCCGACCATCGCCTGGGGACTGCGGTGCACGATCTCGCCGATCTCGCCCGCCGGCACCGGCTGATCGTCGTCGTCGACGATGCGGGTCTCGACGTTGAGACACGCCACCCCGGCCGACCCGGCCCGGGTCACCTGCTCGTGGGGCTGCAGGATCGTCGCCACCGGCGACATCTCGGTCTGGCCGTAGAAGTTCCACAGGTCGACGTTGGGCAGCCGCTCGCCGATCTCGCGCAACACCTCGAGGGGCATGATCGACGCCCCGTAGTAGCCCTTGCGCAGTGAGCTGAGGTCGTAGCGCTCGAACGCCTCGGACCGCATGATCGAGATCCACACGGTCGGCGGGCAGAACAGCTTCGTCGCCTTCTCCCGCTCGATGGCGGCGCAGATCAGCTCGGGGTCGGGCGAGGGGAGGATGATGCTGGTGGCCCCGACGTAGACGTCGGGGGTGAGGAAGCAGTGGAGCTGGGCGCAGTGGTAGAACGGCAGCGAGTGGATCTCGATGTCGTCACTCGTCATGCCGCCGTCGACCAGGCAGCTCACGTATTGGGTGATCAGCGCCCGGCTGGTGAGCGTGGCGCCCTTGGGGCGTGACTCGGTGCCGCTCGTGTACATGATCTGGATCGGGTCGTCATCCGCGATGTCGACGACGACCGGGTCGTCGCTGCCCGACGCGTCGAGGGACGCGATGTCGACGTGGTCGGCCGGCAGGTCGGTGCCGATCCAGCACTGCACTCGCGGCTCGGTGTCGCCCAGCGCCGTGGCCCACGCCTGGCCGAGGGTGTCGGCCAGGGCGTCCTCGACGACGTAGCCGACCGGCTGGGAGTGGTCGACGATGTAGGCGAGCTCATCCGCGTTGAGCATGAAGTTGGCCGGCACCGAGATCGCGCCGAGGCGGGCGAGGGCGAAGTAGTAGACGAGGTAGTCGCGGTGGTTGTGGGAGAACATGACGACGCGGTCGCCCTTGCCCACGCCGCGCTCGGCCAGGGCGTTGGCGACGCGGGTGACGATGGCGTCGAGTTCGGCGAAGGTGTCGACGCCGCCGTCGTGGACGAACGCCCGATGGTCGGGACGACGGGCCGCCGTGCGGTGCAGCAGGTCGGCGATGCCGTGGCGTCGCGTGGTGGCGATCTCGGGTGTGGCCGTCATCGCGGCGGCATCCGGATCGCGCCGTCGAGGCGGATGTTCTGACCGTTGAAGTAGGTGTTGCGCACCAGTTCGAGTACGAGTGACCCGAACTCCTCCGGCTTGCCGAGGCGCTTGGGGAACGGCACCGAGGCGCTGAGGTTGGCCAGCACCTTCTCGGGCACCCCGAGCATCGGCGGCGTGGCCATGATGCCGGGCATGATCGAGTTGAACCGGATGCCCTCGTTCATCAGGTCGCGAGCCATCGGCAACACGAGTCCGTTGACGCCGGCCTTGCACGAGCCGTAGGCGACCTGCCCGACCTGGGCGTCCTGGGCTGCGACCGAGGCGGTGAGGGTGATCACGCCCCGCTCGCCGTCCTCGAGGGGTTCGAGGTTCTCGACCATGCCGAGGGCCGACAGGGAGGCCACCCGGTAGCTGGCGACGAGGATGCCCTCGGCGGCGTAGGCGTAGTCCTCGGTCGAGAGGCGCTTCCAGCCGCCGTTCTTGCGGTCCTTGCCCACCGTCTTGCCGCCCTTGGCGGTCATCGCGCAGTGCACCAGGATGCGTTCCTGGCCGTGGGCCTCACGGGCGAGGGCGAAGCCGTCGAGCACGCTCTCCTCGCTGGTGATGTCGACCTCGCAGAAGAGCCCGCCGATCTCGTCGGCGACGGCCTTGCCGCCCTCGACGTTCACGTCGAACACCGCCACCTTGGCGCCGGCCTCCGCCAGCGCCCGGGCCGTCGCCCGCCCGAGGCCCGAGGCCGCCCCTGTCACCACTGCCGCCGTGCGGCCCGCTTCGATCTTCATGACGCGAACGCTAGATCGCCGCCCGACGCGTGACCAATGCCACGCCGACGCAGGGATTTTGTCCCGCACACGCGACTGCCAGGAGCGCGCTACCTGATGTTCACCTTGGTCGGCTTCGCGGTTCACCTGCCGTCGTTAGCTTGCCCGAGTCCCACGATTTCACGATCCAGGAGAGAATCCTCCATGCGTTCCCTGCACAAGCTGCTGGCACTCCTGCTGGCGCTGATGATGACCGCCGCCGCCTGCGGCGGAAGCGACTCGGAAGACAGTGGTGAGAGCACCGACAGTGGTGAGAGCACCGACAGCGGCTCGCTGTCCGGCACCCTCGTCGGCGCCGGCGCCTCGTCGCAGAAGGCGGGCATGGACGGCTGGCTCGCCGGCTACTCGGCCGTGCAGCCCGATGTCCAGGTGTCCTACGACCCGATCGGCTCCGGTGGCGGCCGCGAGACCTTCCTCTCGGGCGGCTCCAACTTCGCCGGCTCCGACGCCTACCTGAAGGACGAAGAGATCGAGGCCTCCAAGGAGGTCTGCGAGAACCCCGAGGGTGCGGTCAACCTGCCCCACTACATCTCGCCGATCGCCGTCGCCTACAACCTCCCCGGCATCGAGGGCCTGAACCTCACGACCGAGGCGCTCGCCAGCATCTTCGCCGGTGAGGTGTCCACCTGGAACGATCCGCTGATCGCAGACGCCAACCCGGACCTCGAGCTCCCGGACACCACCATCAACCCGGTCCACCGCTCGGACGAGTCGGGCACGACCGAGAACTTCACCGACTACCTCGCGGCCGTCGAGCCCGATATCTGGACCGTCGGCGCCATCGAGGTGTGGCCGACCGAGTACGGCGGCGAGGGTGCCGACGGCACCTCCGGCGTCGTGGCCGCCACCGGCGCCGGTGAGGGCTCGATCGGCTATGCCGATGCCTCCCAGGTCGGCAGCCTCGGCGTCGCCAACATCCAGGTCGGCGACGACTTCGTGGCCTACAGCCCCGAGGCCGCCGCCCGCATCGTCGACGTCTCGACCCGGGTCGAAGGCCGAAGCGAGTACGACTTCGCCATCGAGCTCGTCCGTGACACCACCGAGTCGGGCGTCTATCCGATCGCCCTCGTCTCCTACCACGTCGTGTGCCTCGACTACGCCGACGACGACGTCGCCGTGCTGGTCAAGGACTTCATGACCTACATCTCCTCGCCCGAGGGTCAGGCTGCCGCCCAGTCGGCCGCCGGCTCGGCCCCGATCTCGGATGAACTCCGGGCTGAGATCGCCGTCGTGATCGAGATGATCTCGTAGCAGTTTCCTGCGCTCTGCCCGGTCACCGACGATTCGTCGTCGGTGGCCGGGCAGCGTTCGTTCGTCGGGGGCTACCCTGTCGCCCGGCGAACTCCTCCATTCGCCCCCAACGCCCGACTCCACCCCTCTTGGAGCGCCCCCTCATGGAGCCGAGATGACCAGTGTCCAGGCCGAGCCCGCCGTGAGCGCGGCGTCGGCCACCTCGTCGTTCGAGATCGAACAGGTCTCGAAGAAGGGTGACCGGATCTTCGGAGGCATCTCGTTCGGTGCCGGCGTCCTCATCCTCGTCACCCTCGCCGCCGTCGCCACGTTCCTGGTCACCGAGGCGGCTCCGGCGTTCACCAACACGGCCGAGGACGGCGAGAGCCTGTTCTCCTACACGGTCCCCCTCGTGTTCGGCACGATCTGGGCCGCCGGACTGGCCCTCCTGCTCGCCGGCCCGCTGGCGGTGGCGGTCGCCCTCTACCTCAGCCACTACGCCCCGAAGCGGATCGCCGGGGCGCTCGGCTACTTCGTCGACCTGCTCGCCGCCGTCCCCTCGGTCGTCTACGGCGTGTGGGGCATCTTCGTCCTCGCCCCACTGGTCGGCAACAACCTCTACCCCTGGCTCGAGGAGAACCTCGGGTTCCTCCCCTTCTTCGAGGGCCCGGCGCTGCGGAGCGGCCGCACGATCATGACGGCGGCGGTCGTGCTGGCGGTCATGATCCTGCCGATCATCACCGCCATCAGCCGTGAGGTCTTCCTCCAGACCCCGCGCCTCCACGAGGAAGCCTCCCTGGCGCTGGGCGCCACCCGCTGGGAGATGATCAAGCAGGCGGTGCTGCCCTACGGCCGCTCCGGTGTGATCTCGGGCGCCATGCTCGGCCTCGGACGGGCGCTCGGCGAGACGATGGCCGTGGCGATGATCCTGTCGCCCGCCAGCGTGATCAACGCCAACCTGATCTCGTCGCAGAACCCGGCGACGATCGCCGCCAACATCGCCCTCAAGTTCCCCGAGTCGTCGGGCCTCGAGGTCAACCGCCTGGTCGCCACCGGCCTGGTGCTGTTCGCCATCACCTTCGGGGTCAACTACATCGCCCGCTGGATCGCCGGTCGGGGTTTCTCGGGAGCAGCCGGATGAGCGCGGTCACGATCGACTCCTTCGGCGGAGGTGCCGAACTCCGTTCCGGCAAGATGACCCCGGCGATGCAGGGCGGGATCGCACTCGCCGCCTTCGTGGTCGGCCTCGGTATCAACGCCCTTCTCGGGGGGATGGGTCCGGTGAAGACCCTCATCGGGACGGCTGTCGCCTTCCCGATCCTCACCTACGCGGTGGCCCGGCAGGTCGAGGGCCGACGCCTCGCCACCGACCGGCTCGCCACCACCCTCGCCTGGATGGCGTTCGGGCTCGTGATGTTGCCTCTCGTCTCCCTCGTGTGGACGGTGGTGACCGACGGCGCCGCCCGCATGGACGCCACCTTCTTCACCGAGACGATGCAGGGCGTCGTCTCCGAGGGCGGCGGCATCCGCCACGCCCTCACGGGCACGTTGATCGTCACCGGCATCGCCGCCGCGTTCTCGATCCCATTCGGGCTGTTCACGGCGATCTATCTCGTCGAGTACGCCGACGGAAAGGGGTTCAGCCGTTGGATCACGATGCTGGTCGACGTGATGACCGGCATCCCCTCGATCGTCGCCGGCCTGTTCGCCTACGGCCTGTTCGTCGCCCTCGACGCCCCCGGCCACCGCTCCGGCCTGGCAGCCGGTGTGGCCCTGACCGTGCTTATGACTCCGGTCGTGGTGCGCTCGTCGGAGGAGATGCTCCGGCTGGTGCAGGACGAGCTCCGCGAGGCGGCCTACGCCCTCGGCGTGCCGAAGTGGAAGACGATCGTCAAGGTCGTGCTGCCCACCGCCATCGGCGGCATCCTCACCGGCGCCACCCTCGCCATCGCCCGAGTGATCGGTGAGACGGCGCCCCTGCTCGTCACCGCCGGCACGATCAAGACGCTCAACGCCAACCCGATCGAGGGTCGGATGGAGACCCTGCCGATCTACAGCTACTACAGCTACAAGACGCCGACGATCCCGCCGGAGCTCTCCTATGAGCGCATGTGGGCCTCGGCGCTGGTGCTGATGATCGTCGTCGCGGTCCTGTTCTCACTCGCACGTGTACTCGCTGCCGTCCTCAAGCCGAAGGGCCTCCGATGAGTGACATCCTGAACCTCACCGACTCCCACACCGCTTCGTCCACCGCCGCCGGGAAGACCTCCATGGACCTCGACATCGCTCCGACCACCGCGCTCGCCGCCAAGGATCTCCACATCTACTACAGCGACTTCCTCGCCGTGGAGGACGTCAACATGGAGATCCCCGAGCGGTCGATCACGGCGCTGATCGGACCGTCGGGCTGTGGCAAGTCGACCTTCCTGCGTTCGATCAACCGGATGCACGAGGTGATCGCCGGCGCCCGGGTCGAGGGTTCGGTGATGGTCGGCGGCGTCGACCTCTACGGTCCCGGCGTCGATCCGGTGGCGGTGCGCCGCAAGATCGGCATGGTGTTCCAGCGTCCCAACCCGTTCCCGACGATGTCGATCGCCGAGAACGTGCTGGCCGGCAAGAAGCTCAACTCGAAGCGGATCCCCAAGGCCGAGGCCAGCGAGCTGGTCGAGCAGTCGCTCCGTGGCGCCAACCTCTGGGAAGAGGTGAAGGACCGGCTCGACAAGCCCGGTTCGGGGCTGTCGGGCGGTCAGCAGCAGCGGCTGTGCATCGCCCGGGCGATCGCGGTCGAGCCCGAGATCCTGCTGATGGACGAGCCGTGCTCGGCACTCGACCCCGTGTCGACGCTGGCGATCGAGTCGCTGATGCTCGAGCTCAAGGAGAACTTCACGATCGTCATCGTGACCCACAACATGCAGCAGGCGGCGCGTGTGTCGGACAAGACGGGCTTCTTCTCGATCGAGGGCACCGGCAAGCCGGGCAAGCTCGTCGAGTACGACGAGACCCGCACGATCTTCTCCAACCCCCGCGAGCAGGCCACCAAGGACTACGTCGAAGGTCGTTTCGGGTAGCAGTCGCTTCGGCTGATCGCTGGCACTACAGCAGGTCGTGGCGGGCCGCCCAGTGGGCGAGCTCGTTGCGGCTCGACAGCTGCAGTTTGCGCAACACCGCACTCGTGTGGCTCTCGACGGTGCGGTCGGAGATGAACAGCTCGGTGGCGATCTCCTTGTACGTGAAACCGCGGGCGAGGAGGCGCATCACCTCCTGCTCGCGACCGGTGAGCCGGTCGAGCTCCTCGGGTCGTTCCTCGGTGGCCGGACCCGACTGGCGGAGGGCCTCGAGTACGAAGGCGGCGAGGCGCGGGGAGAACACGGCGTTGCCGACCGCGACGTGGCCGATGGCGTCGACCAGCTCGGTGGTGTCGATGCGCTTGGTGACGTATCCCTGGGCGCCGGCCCGAACCAGGGTCATCACGTCCTCGGGGGCGTCCGACACCGAGATCGCCAGGTAGCGGAGGCCGTCGCCCGACGGGGTCGGCGGCCGGGCCGTGATCACCTCGGCGCCGCTCCCGCTGGTGAGGTGCACGTCGAGGAGGACCACGTCGGGCCGCTCCCGATCGATCACCTCGACGGCGGTGGTCACGTCGTCGGCGTCGCCGACGACGTCGACGGGGGTGCCGCCTGTGCTCGTCCCGCCTAGCGCGGCGATGACGCCGTCACGGAACAGGTCGTGGTCGTCGACCACCACCACCCGGATCGACGCCGTCACGTCGACTCCGGCGCGGCGTCGACCCGCAGCGCGATCTCGGTGCCGGTGCCCGGTGTGCTCCGCACCTCGGCCCGGCCGCCGGCCCGCGCCATGCGCCCGACGATCGAGTCGGTGAGTCCACGTCGGTCGGCGGGCACGGCGTCGAGGTCGAAACCGGTGCCCCGATCGCGGACGAAGACCGAGACGCCGTGTTCGTCGGCCTCGCCGAAGACGGTGACCAGTTGGCTCTCGGAGAACTTGGCCGCGTTGACCAGTGCCTCACGAGCCGCGGCGACGACGGCTCGCACCTCGGGGCCGTCGGGGTGGTCGCCGACCACGATCGTCTCGACGGCGACGAGATAGCGATCCTCGATCTCCGCCGCGAGGGTCTCGAGCGCCGGCTTCAGCGACGCGCCGGACGCGGCGTCGCTGCCGTACAACCAGCGCCGCAGTTCACGTTCCTGTTGGTGGGCGAGGGCGGCCACGACCTGGGGTTCGGCCGCCCGGTTCTGGATGAGGGCGAGCGACTGGAGCACGGAGTCGTGGAGGTGGGCGGCGATGTCGGCCCGTTCCTCGGCTCGGATCCGCTCCAGGCGTTCGGTTTCCGCGGTGGAGGTGAGGCGTCCGATCCATGGGGCGATCACCAGGGCGACGCCGCCGAGCAGGACGGCGCCGCCGACGGCGACGCGCCACAGGTCGTCGACGCCGGTCGCCGACGCTGCGACGGTGAACAGGGCGGCCACGACGAGGGCGCCGCCGATCGCCACCCGGGTCGGCATGCTCTGCAGGGCACGGTCGGCGCCCAGCCCGGTCTCGGTGGTGGCCGCCACCGCCACACCCAGCCCACCGGCAGTCACCAGCCAGAGCAGCGGCATCGGCAACCACGGGAACCAGGTGCCCATCGCGGCGGTCACCGCCGCGGCGGCGGCGATGCAGCCGAGGTCGTGGCGGGTGGTGGCCGGTCGTGTCGACGGGAACGAATGACCGCGCAGCACGATGGCGGCCACTGCGTAGAGCACGGCACCGGCTCCCCCGGCGAGGGCGGTGGTGGCGAAGGCGAGGCGGACGACGCCGACGTGGGCGCCCATCCGGTGCGCGAGGCGCTCGGCGACCCCTGCCACCCTCGGGCCCGGCTGCTCGAGCCAGGTCGTTCCACCGCCGGTCATCGCGTCAGTTTCGCACGGCCGAGGGGCCGGCCGACTCCGGGATGTCCCGGAGTTCGGCGACCGTCGATTTCCGGGATGTCCCGGCTGTGCGGCGCCGGCAACTCGTTCACGATGGCCCCATGAGGTCCCCCGTCCATCGCTCACCCCACGATCGCTACCTCGGCGGCGTCGTCGGCGGCGTCGCCGACCGGCTCGGCTTCGACGCCAACCTGCTGCGCATGGGCGTCGTCGCCGTCCTGGTCGCAGCCGGTTCGGTCGATGCCCCGC
>JAWSVN010000170.1:0-8877 GCA_033851875.1 Acidimicrobiales bacterium | reverse complement strand
CCGGCCTGGATCTCGGTGCACCACGTGTTGGTGTCGAACGTGCCGGTCCCGCCACCCGACACGATGTCGCCGCCGATGCGATCATGCGCCGCGACCAGCGTGGCCATCGACGCACCGACCTTCGCCGCCCGCTTCTCCCGGTCGGCGACCATCATCAGGTGGCCCTCGTAACCCATCACGCCGCGGACCTCGAGTCCCGCGGCGCGGGCTCGGTCGGCCAGACGGAGACCGGTCTCGACGTCGCAGCCGCAACGGGGCAGGCCGACGTTGAGGTCGATCAGCACCGCCCGAATCCCACCGGCGATCGCCGCGTCGAGGACCGGGTCGGAGTCGACGGCGACCGTGATCGTCGCGTCGGTGTCGAGCGCCCCGAGGCGAGCGACGTCGAGCGACTCGTTGGCCAACAACAGGTCGTCGCCGACGCCGGCGGCCACCATGCCCTCGATCTCCCTCGGGGTCGCGGCGCAGAACGCGGTGTGACCGTCCTCGGCCAACACCCTCGCCAGGCCCGTCGACTTGAACGCCTTGACGTGGGGCCGCAACGCCAGGCCGGGCCGCACCTCGTCCATGGCGACGCGGTTGTGGGCGAAGGCCGCCGAGTCGACGACCAGCGCCGGGGTCGGAAGGTCGTCGATCGTGGTCGGATCTGCTCGCTCGGGCACAGGCCGAGCATATGCTCAGCCGGGTGATCGTGAGTTGTGGTGAGGCCCTCGTCGACCTGGTTCCCGACCCCGTGCCCGGCGGCGGACCCATGAACGCGGCGATCGCCGCCGCCAAGCTCGGGGCGCCGGCTGCCTTCTGCGGTCCGGTCTCCACCGACACCCACGGCGACGCCATCTGGCAACACCTCGTCGCCGGCGGCGTCGACACCCGCCTCACTCCCCGCACCGAGGCCCCGACCGCCCGGGCGATCATCGAACACGTGCCCGAGCTCCGCTTCCGGTTCGAGGGCGAGGGCACGGCCGACACCGTGCTCGACACGGCCGACCTGTCCGTCCTTGGCGATGGCCCCCACGTCGTGCACGGCGGCACCCTCGGCCTGTTCCGAGGCCAGACCGCCCGGACCCTCGCCGACCTGGCCGAGGCGCAGGGCGCGGCGGGCGGGCTCGTCTCGCTCGACCCCAACATCCGTCCCCAGATCATCGACGATCGCGACGCCTGGCAGGTCTTTCACGACCGCTGGCTCGCCGTCGCCGGCATCTACAAGGGCTCCGACGAGGACCTCGAGTGGATCTTCCCCGGCCAGAGCGCCGAGGACTCGGCGGCCATGGTCCTCGAGTCCGGCGTCGACGCCGTGATCCTCACCAAGGGCAGCGAGGGCCTCGTGATCCTNNCCGTCGGTCGAGGTGGTCGACACCGTCGGCGCCGGCGACACGATCGTCGGCACGACCCTGGCGTCGCTGTGGATGCGCGGCGTGCGCGACCGGGCGGCCCTCGCCGCGATGACGACCGACGAATGGCTGCCGATCTCCGAGCGCGCCGTGGTCGCCGCCGGCATCACGTGCAGCCGGGCCGGCGCCAACCCGCCGACGGCGGCCGAGCTCGACGCCGCCATGGCCCCCTGACGGGTGCCCCGCCCCGGGCTCCTCCCGCGCTTGCGGTCNNCACGACCGCCAGATCGCCGCCCTCGCCGTGCCGGCGCTGGGCAGCCTGGTCGCCGAGCCGCTCTACGTCCTGGCCGACACCGCCATCGTCGGCAACCTCGGCACCGATCAGCTCGCCGGCCTGGCGCTCGCTTCTACTCTGCTGCTGTTCCTCCACGCCGTGATGGTGTTCCTCACCTACGGCACGACGGGTCCGGTCGCCCGCCTGATCGGCGCCGGCCGCCACGGTGACGCCGCTCGTCGGTCGGTGCAGGGGATCTGGCTCGCTGCCCTGATCGGCATCGCCGCCGCTGCGCTCTTGGCACTCGTCGGGGCGCCGGTCCTCGGCGCGTTCGGGGCCGAGGGCGACGTGGCCCGCTTCGCCGAGCGCTACCTGTTCGTGAGCTTGCCGGGCTTGCCCTTCCTGTTCGTGGCGATGGCGGCCAACGGCTCGTTCCACGGCCGCCAGAACACGACGACGCCGCTCGTCCTGGCGGTGACGGGTGCGGTGGCCAACCTGGTGATCGAGCTGATCCTGGTGCCCGGCATGGGGTATGGGGTCGGGGCGTCGGCCCTGTCGACCGTCGTGACCCAGGTCGCAGTCGGCGCGGCGTCGACCGTGATCGTCGTGCGCTGGGCCCGGTCGCACGGGGCGGCTCTCGCTCCCGACTGGGCCGAGATGGCGACGCTGCTGCGAGCCGGTCGGGCCCTGGTGATCCGCACCGTCAGCCTGCGCGGGTCGTTCACCCTGTCAACCGTGGTGGCCGCCAACATCGGCGTCGCCGACGTGGCCGCCCATCAGATCGCCCTCAACGTGTGGGGCACCCTCGCCCTCGCCCTCGACGCCGTCGCGATCGCCGGCCAGGCCCTCACCGGCAAGTGGTTGGGCGTCGGCGACACCGCCACCGCCCGGGGTGCCGCCCGCCGGATGATCGAGGTCGACATCGGCCTCGGCGTGCTCGCCGGGGTGGTGACGTTCGCCCTCCGAGCTCCGATGGCCGAGGTGTTCACGAACGATCCCGCCGTGGTCGCAGCGGCCGGTCTGGCCCTCACCCACGTCGCCGTGCAGCAGCCGATCGCCGGGTTGGTGTTCGCCCTCGACGGCATCCTGATCGGGGCGGGCGACCTCGACTACCTGGCCCGCTGGATGGTGGCGGCGGCGGGGGCGTTCGCGGCGTGCGCCGCGACGGTGTGGATCACCGGTCTCGGCCTGGGCTGGCTGTGGGCCGCGATCGCGGTGCTGATCGTGGTCCGGGCCTACGGCCTGGTCCGACGCTGGCGCGAGGACACCTGGCTCGTCACCGGCGTCTGAGGGGACGGCGACCGGAACAGCGCGCCGTCAGGCGTCCCAGCCGACGACGCCGACGATGCGGGGGCCTTCCACCGTCGATTCGAGGTAGAGGCTCGTCCGCACAGCGTTGTCGGCCTCGGCGCCGGCGTCCGTGCCGATCGAGAACGTGATCGGCGTCAGTCCTGGCAGCCACCAGTCGGCGAGCGCCGTCGCCGTGTCGCCGGAGAGATCGGGTGCCGACGCTTCCCACGTCGCATCGGGACCGATCCACGCGATCAGGCCCCCGAGCTGCCCACCGAACCGCGTGACGGGATCGTCGACGATCGTGAGCGCGGTCGGACGACCGATCACCGCCGTGCTCGCCCACGGCCACTCCTCCGGCGGCCGCGAGGTGAGCAGCCCGGCGACCTCGGCGACATCAGCATCGGCGACGGTGCCGGTGAGGACCAGGTGCGAGGCGGCGACCCACCCGTCGATTCGGGAGCCGGCGGCGTCGGTGCCCTCGATCGCCCACCACTCGGTGCCGTCGATCGTGACCGGGACCTGGCCGCGGCGTCGCACGTCGGCGGTGCCGGGCGGGAGCACCCCCTCGATCGTGGTGTCGTCGACCCCGGGGAGCGAGCGGACATTCAGCCCGCCGTCGGGGTCGGCCGGATCGAGGAAGGCGACCGTGTAGCGGGTGCCGTCGTCGTCGGCCGTCCACTGGAGCGGCTTCGCCACGACGGCGACGATCTCGCCGGCGTCGTCGAGGGCGGAGACGAGCACCCACCCGCTGTCGCGGCCCGAGAGCATCAGGGCCGTGCCCCACCGGCCACCGGCCTCCACCGGGGCGGTGCGGCGGTCGAGGAGGAGGCCGTCGTGGTTGGAGAACACCTCGGCCCGGATCTGGGCGACGTCGGCGTCGGCGGTGCCCGACACCTCGACGGCGGGGGCGTCGACGGTGGCGCCGGCCAGGAACGAATCGAGCTGCAGCACCGTGTCGTCGTGGTGGAGTTCGGTCACGGCGAAGCCCGGCCCGGACCCGTCGTAGAGCGCCACCGCACCGACCCCGGCCGTGCCGATCCAGGTGTCACCCAGGCGGAGCGCGGCCTTGGCACCCTGCAGGTCGATCGCCACGCCGTCGAGCCGGACCAGACCGATGAAGCGCTCGACCGCCTCGTCGGCCGACACGCTGCGGGGCCCGGTGATCGCCTCGGAGGTGACGGTCTCGAACATCGGCGGCTCGGGCGGCAGGGTGGACGACGTCGACGGGGTGGCGTCGCCGGCAGGAAGCGTCGTCGGAGCGGAGGTGACCGGCGTGGAGGTGGCGGGCGTCAGGTCGAGGGGTTGGGTGTCGTCGCCGCCCAACATGGCGGCCCCTCCGCCGACGACGATGGCGACCGCCGCCGCGGCGGCAGCCAACCGAGGGCCGAGGCGCGGTACCCCCGACCGACCGGCCCCGGTCGGGCGATCCTCGCGGACCTCCCGACGGAGGCGGAGGTAGGAGTCCTCCGAGGGCTCGAAGCGTTCGGCCTGCGATGCCATCGCGTCGCGCAACCGTCGCTCGATCGCCTCGTGCCGGGGATCGTCGCCGGTCATGACGCCACCTCCAACAGGTGCGAGAGCTTCTTGAGGCCTCGATGGGCGTGGGACTTGACCGAGCCCCGGGCGATGCCCAGGGTCTCGGCGATCTCGGCCTCGGAGAGGTCGAGCCAGTAACGGAGGATGAGCACGTCGGCCTGCTTCTTGGGGAGGGAACGCATCGCCGCCAGGAGTTCGGCGTCGGCGACGATCTCGAGGCCACTGGCCTCGGCGGCCGCCACCGGGCCGGGTGGTTCGGGGGTGTGGGCTCGTCGCACGCGTCGCTTGCGAAGCTGGGATCGGGCCCCGTTGAGGACCATCGACCGCAGATACGGGGCCTCGCGACCGGGCTCGACCCGGTAACGGCCGCCGAGCAGCTTGACGAAGGCGTCCTGGGTCACCTCCTCGGCGGTCTCCCGGTCGTCGACGTACATCGACGCCAGCTTCACGAGATCCCGATAGTGCGCCTCGTAGAGCACACGGAGGTCGGGTCCGGTCAGTTCGCGAGGCGGTGCCACCCGTATGACTCGTCCTTCTCCCAGCGCGGTTGCCTGCACACCCCTACCGACGCTCGGCGGGGCGAACCGGTTTACCAGAGGCCGAAATTGTGTGGGCAGCGGGACCGTGTGGGGAGCGGGTCAGCCCTGCGACTTCTTGGCCAGGAGCTGGGCGATCACCTTGCCGTCAGCCTGCCCCTTGGTGGCCTTCATGATCTGGCCGGTGAACATGCCCTGGAGCTTCTTCTCGCCCTCACAGAAGCGCTGCCATTCGTCGGGGTGCTCGGCGATGATGCCGTCGAGCATCGTCTCGAGCTCGGAGGTGTCCATCGCCTCGAAACCGCGAGCGGCGGCGATGTCGGCGGGAGCGTTGCCGGTCTCGACCATCTCGGCCAGCACCTGCTTGGCCTGGGTGGCGGTGAGGGCCCCGCCGGTCTCCATCTTCACCAACTCGGCGAAGTGGCCGGCGTCGAGGGCCTCCGCACCGTCGACGGCGAGATTGTTGGCGACGTGGGTGAGGGTCCGTTCGGCCTCGGCGCCCGCTTCGATGGCGGCGATGGCGAGCCCGTCGAGACCGCGCTCGACGGCCATCACCGCGGCGTCGACCGAGCCGCCGGCGTCGAGGATCGCCTGGCGGCGTTCGCGGGGCAGGGCCGGCAGGGCGACGCGGAGCTGTTCGATCCACTCGGGCGCCGGGTCGATCGGGACGAGGTCGGGGTCGTCGAAGTAGCGGTAGTCCTCGGCCTGTTCCTTGGAGCGACCGGGGTGGGTGCGGCCACCCTCTTCGTCCCAGTGGCGGGTCTCCTGGGTGGGGCGGTCACCCGCGTTGTAGAGGTCGACGTGGCGGCGGGCCTCATAGGTGATCGCCCGGCCGAGGGAGCGCAGCGAGTTGACGTTCTTGATCTCGCAGCGGGTGCGGAGCTCGTCAGACCCGGCGGGGCGGACCGACACGTTCGCGTCGACCCGCATCGAGCCCTCTTCGAACTTGCCGTCGCTGACGCCGGTGGCGATCAGGATCTGCTGGAGTTCGGCGACGTACGCCTTCGCTTCCTCGGGGCCGCGGATGTCGGGGTGCGACACGATCTCGAGCAGGGGCACGCCGGCTCGGTTGTAGTCGATCAGGGAGTAGCCGGCGTCGTGGATGCGGCCCGACTCGCCGATGTGGGTCGACTTGCCGGTGTCCTCCTCCATGTGGGCCCGCTCGACCCGCACGACGTGGCCCGACGGCAGCTCGATGCGACCGTTGACGTTGAGGGGCCGGTCGTACTGGGAGATCTGGTAGTCCTTCGGCATGTCCGGATAGAAGTAGTTCTTCCGGGCGAACACGCAGCGCTGCACGGTGCAGTCGAGGGCGAGGCCGAGGGTGATCGACAGCTCGACGGCCTTGGCGTTGACCACCGGCAGGGTTCCGGGCAGGCCGAGGCAGACCGGGTCGACGTTGGTGTTGGGGTCGGCGCCGAACTCGTTGGGCGCCGGCGAGAACATCTTGGTGGCGGTGGCCAGCTCGGCGTGGACCTCGAGGCCGATCACGAGCTCCCACTCGTCGGGCACGACGCCGGTCTCGGCCGGCACGTCGCTCTCGTGGGTCCAGCTCGACAGCATCGTCGAGCTGACCGGGGTGGCATTGTCGTTGGGGTGGCTGTCGTCGGTGACGTTCATGTCAGTCCCCCTCAGAGGTCGTGGCGAACCGGTCCCGGGCGGCGGCCTCGAGCACAGCGGCGGTCTGGAACAGCTTGGCCTCGCCGAGGAAGGGGGCGAGCACCTGCACCCCGACGGGCAGGTCGTGGGCGCCCGTGCCGAACGGGACGCTGATCGCCGGGTCGCCGGACAGGTTCGACGGGATCGTGCAGGTGTCGTTGAGGTACATGGTGAGCGGGTCGCTCACGTCACCGATCGGGAACGCCACACACGGCGACGTCGGCGTGAGCAGCACGTCGAAGCGCTCGTACGCCTTGGCGAAGTCGCGGATGATCATGGTGCGGACCCGCTGGGCCTTGCCGTAGAAGGCGTCGTGGTAGCCGGCCGACAGGGCGTAGGTGCCGATGATGATGCGGCGCTTCACCTCGTCGCCGAAGCCAGCGGTGCGGGTCGCCCGCATCATCGCCGCGGTGTTGGGGCCGGGCTGGCGGTTGCCGTAGCGGACCCCGTCGTAGCGGGCCAGGTTCGACGACGCCTCGGCCGGAGCGATCTGGTAGTAGGCCGACAGGCCGTAGATCGTCGACGGCACCGACACCGACTCGACGGTCGCGCCCGCAGCGGCGAGGGCCTCGGCCGCTTCGCGGGTGCGGGCGAGCACCTCGGGCTCGAAGCCGTCGAGGTCGCCCTCGCCCATCAGTTCGCTGATCACGCCGACCCGCAGACCCGCCACACCCTCGCCGAGGGACGCCATCACGTCGGGCACCGGCTGGGGGACCGACGTCGAGTCGCGGTCGTCGTGACCGGCGATCGCGGCGAACAGGGCAGCCGCGTCGGCGACGTCGGCGGCGAACGGGCCGATCTGGTCGAGCGACGACGCGAACGCAATCAAGCCGTAGCGGCTGACCGCGCCATAGGTCGGCTTCATGCCGACCACGCCGCACAGGGCGGCGGGCTGACGGATCGAGCCGCCGGTGTCGGAGCCGAGCGAGATCGGCGCGAAGCCTGCGGCGACCGCGGCCGACGAACCGCCCGACGAGCCGCCGGGCACCCGGTCGAGGTCGAGCGGGTTGCGGCTCGGACCGAACGCCGAGTTCTCGGTGGACGAACCCATCGCGAACTCGTCCAGGTTGGTCTTGCCGACGGCCACGGCGCCGGCGGCGGCGAGGCGACGAACGACGGTGGCGTCGTAGGGAGGCTTCCAGCCCTCGAGGATCTTCGACGAACACGTCGTGTCGACCCCGTTGGTGCAGAGGTTGTCCTTCAGTGCCACCGGCACGCCGGCGAGCGGGCCGGGGTCCTCGCCGGCGGCGACCTTGGCGTCGACGGCGGCGGCGGCCTCGCGGGCGGCCTCGGCGGTGACGGTGTTGAAGGCGTGCACGTCGCCCTCGTGGGCGTCGATGGCAGCCAGGTAGTGGTCGACGACGTCGACAGCGGAGCGTTCGCCGGAGCGGACCTGGGCGGCGAGCTCGACGGCGGTGCCGAGCTGGGCGGTGACCGCTGAACGGATCGGGTTGCTCACGGTTCCTCCCCCAGGGCGGGCGGGACGCGGAACTGGTGGGCCTCGGCGTCGGGGGCGGTGGCCAACACGGCGTCGGTGGTGGCGGCCCGCTCGTCGTCGGTGGTCGACACGACGTCGTCGCGGAACACGTTCACCAGCGGGTACGGGTGGGCGGTCGGCGGCACGTCGTGCACGTCGAGGGCGTCGATGTCCTTGGCGTGCTCGAGCACGGCGGCCAGCTGGCCGGTGAAGGTGTCGAGCTCGGCGTCGGACAGGTCGAGCAGGGCCAACGACGCCACCTCGGCGACATCGTCCCGGCTCAGCGAGTGGGTGGGGCCGTCGGTCACGACCCACAACCTAGCGGGGCCACGAAGTAGCCTCGCACCTGTGAGCGACACCCACCTGTTCCTCTCCGACCCCTGGATCGAAGCGGCCCGTGCGCTGCGGTCGGAGTACGACGACCGGCTCCCGGAGCCCCCGGTCGGAGCGAAGATGAACGTGGTGGTGACCGACATCCCCCACCGCGACGACCTCGACGGTCACATCGACACCACCGCCGGTGAGCTGATCATCGAACAGGGCCACCTCGACGGGGCCGAGCTGTTGATCAAGGTCGACTACGACACGGCCTTGGCCGCCTTCGTCACCCAGGACCAGGAGGCGGTGATGCGGGCGTTCTTCTCCGGCAAGATCTACGTCGAGGGCGATGCGTCGAAGCTGCTCGCGGTGCAGGCCCCGCAGGTCGACCCGGTGGCGATCGAGATGTACGAGCGCCTCGCCGCCTTCACCGAGACCTGAGACCCACCGGCG
>JAWSVN010000169.1:0-14862 GCA_033851875.1 Acidimicrobiales bacterium | reverse complement strand
TCATCGCCCCCAAGCCTAGGCGTCGCCTGGCGGTCTCTCATCCAGGACCGCCTTGTTCACGACGGCGTCGTCCAACACCGTGCCGTTGCGGACGGTCAGGGTCCGGGTCAGCCGGACGTGTTCGAGCAGAGCTCGGTCGTGGCTGACCAGGATGATGGTGCCGGCAAAGGAGTCGAGCGCCTGTTCGAGCTGCTCGATGGCGGGCAGGTCGAGGTGGTTGGTGGGCTCGTCGAGGACGAGCAGGTTGGCCCCACGCGCCGCCAACAGGGCAAGGACCGCGCGGGTTCGCTCCCCGGGCGAGAGCGATGACGCCGGCCGGGCCACGTGCTCGGCGCCGAGGCCGAACTTGGCGAGAAGGGAGCGGCTCTCGGTCGTCGTCCACCCGACCGCCTCGGCGAAGGCCTGCCCGAACGGGTACACCGACCGTGACGAGGCGGCGGCGCCCTCGGTGAGCGAGTCGAGCTGGGTGCGGGCCTGTTCGATCTCGCCGACGACGACGGAGGGCCCGAGGTGGGCCCGACCGGCCTCGGGTTGCAGCCGACCGAGGAGGGTTTGGACCAGGGTCGACTTGCCGCTGCCGTTGGCACCGACCACGGCGATGCGTTCGCCGACGCCGATCTCGAGGTCGACGGGACCGAGCGTGAAGCTGCCCCGCCGCACCGTCGCCCCCTCCAAGCGAGCGACGACGTCGCCGCTGCGCTCGGCCGAGGCGATCTCGAACCGCAGCTCCCACGGCACGTAGGGCTTGTCGACCTCCTCGAGACGTTCCAACGCCTTCATCGTTCGAGCCGACTTGGCCGCCAGCTGTTCGGTCTGGTCGATCTTGAAGTTTCGGATGTGTTTGTCGGTCTCGCCCGACTTCCGCACCTTGGCTCGCCCCTGGCTGGCCCACTCGCGCTGGCGTTGGGCTCGCTGCTCGAGGGAGCGTCGCTGGTCGTCGTAGCGGTCGTAGCGCTCCTGGGCGAGCTGGCGGGCGGTCGCCCGCTCGGTGACATAGGCGTCCCAGCCGCCGCCGAAAAGGGTGCCGCGATGGCTGAACTCGTCGAGCTCGAGCACGTCGGTGACGACGTTGGCGAGGAAGGTCCGGTCGTGGCTGACGACCACGAGGCCGGCCTCGGTCTCGTCGACCCACGCCTCGAGTCGGGCGAGGCCGTCGAGGTCGAGATCATTGGTCGGCTCGTCGAGGAGGTAGAGATCGTGGCGACTGAGCTGCAGGGCGGCCAGCCCGACCCGCGCCGCCTCTCCGCCCGACAGTGACGTCATCGGCTGGTCGAGGAGCCCGGCCGCCAGCCCGAGATCGGCCCAGACCTGCCCGACCCGGGCCTCGAGGTCGGCGGCGCCGAGCGCCAGCCAGCGCTGCAGGGCGCGGTCGTAGCGGTCGTCGCTCCCCGCTTCGGCGGCGGCCAGCGCGTCGGTCGCGTCGGTCAGTTCCACCTCCGCGTCGGCGACCCCCGAGCGTCGACGGAGGAAGTCGAGGGCCGTCTCGTCGACCCGTCGTTCGGGCTCCTGGGCGAGCGCGCCGATCGAGGCCGTCGGCGGGTCGAGGGTGACACTTCCGGCGTCGATCGTGACAGAGTTCGCGAGGGCGCCGAGCAGGGTCGACTTGCCGGAGCCGTTGGGACCGACCAGCCCGATGCGCATGCCGGGGGCGACCGTCAGATCGAGCTGATCGAACACCAGGGCCGGACCACGGGTGACGGTCAGGGAACGGGCGTGGAGTGTTGCGGGCATGACGAGACCTCGGATTCGCGGAGCAGGAAGCGGAAGCGAGGTCAGCGGCTCATGGCGACAGTCTTGCACCGTCGCCGGCCCGCCGCTGCGGGATTCGGTCCCGCGTGCCGGTCAGCCGAGGCGTTCGAGCGACTGGTCGAGGTAGCGCTGCTTGCACAGCGCTCGCTGGAGCTTGCCCGAGCTGGTCTTGGGCAGGGTCGACGGGGGCACGAAGACGACGTCCTTCGACGGGACGCCGACCGCCTCGACGGCCTTCTCCTGCACGGCATGGCTGAGGTCGTCGAGATCGGTGGCCCGGGTCTCGGCCACGACGACCACGGTCTCCTTGCCCTTCTTCCCCTCGACCCCGAACGCGATCACGTTGCCGGCCCGGATGCCCTCGAGGTCGCCGACGGCTCGCTCGATGTCCTGGGGATAGACGTTGCGGCCGCCGACGATGATCACGTCCTTGATCCGGCCGCACATGTGCATCTGGCCGTCGACGACGTAGGCGAGGTCGCCGGTGCACAACCACTCGTCGGTGAAGAGCTGCTCGTTGGCCTCGGGCCGCTGGTAGTAGCCAGGCGTGACCGACGTGCCGCGGATCTGCAGTTCGCCCACCTCGCGCTCGCCCAGTTCGCGACGGGTGCCGGGTTCGACGACGCGGAACTCCAACCCCGGCACGGGACGCCCGAGGCCGACGATCGAGCGGGCCGCTGGGTGATCGGCGGCGACCGGTTCGGCCCGGTGGCGCTGCTCGAGGGCGTCGGCGTCGACGATGTCGACCTCCATGCCCGTCAACGGCTTCGGGAAGCTGCCGGCGATCGCCAGCTCGGCCATGCCGAACGCCGGGAAGATCGCCTCGGGCCGCATGCCGTGGCGGGCGCCGGCGTCGATGAAGGCCTGCACCGAGGCAGGGTCGACCGGTTCGGCACCATTGAGGGCGATGCGCAGGCGGGAGAGATCGAGGGTCTCCTTCGACCGGTTGAGGGCCCGGGTGGCGAGGACGTAGCTGAAGTTGGGGCCGGCGGTGGCGGTGCCGCCGTAGGTGGAGAGCCACTCCATCCAGCGACCCGGCGAGGCCAGGAAGTCCTGCGGGGCGCCGAGCACCAGGCTGATGCCCTGGGCCATCGGCAGGATCAGGAAACCGACCAGACCCATGTCGTGATAGAGGGGCAACCACGAGACCATGACGTCGTCGTCGACGTCGACCTCGGCCGCTTCGAGGATGGCGTCGAGGTTGGCGGCCACCATGTGGTTGGGCAGCATCACGCCCTTGGGTTCCGACGTGGACCCGCTGGTGAACTGGAGGACGAACAGGTCGTCGCGGTCGTAGTCGGGCCGCACGAAGTCGTCGGGCCCGAGCGCGGACGAGGCCGGCTCGATGTCGGCGAGCGACCACAGGGGCGGGTCGTCGGGTCCGGCCTCGACGAAGGGCGCGAGGTCGGCGTCGACCAGCACCGCGGCGCAGTCGGCACGATCGATCCGAGCCCGCGTCGAGGCCACGAACTCGTCGAGCGAGGCGAGCCGCATCGGCAGCGGTAGCACCACGAGGGTGGCGCCGCACAGCCAGATCGCCTGGGCGGTGGTGACGAACGCCTCGGTGGTGGGCCCCAGCAGGGCCACGTGGTCACCGCGTTCGATGCCCCGAGCCTGGAGGTTGGCCGCCACCTCCTTGGCCTGCTCGTGGAGCGTTTCGTAGGTCTTCGTCACCGGCTCGTCGCCGGTCACGAACGTGATGGTGCCGTTGCCCTTGGCCGCATGCTCGATGCGAGAGACGATGGTTTCCACGGTTGTTTCGACCCCCAGGGTGGGCGGAAGGTTACGCCCCGGTAACCGGGACGGCACGACGGGCGCGAGACGGCCACGGAGTGTACCGGCCGGCGCGGACTGGCGCCCCTGGTCAGATGACGCCGTCGGATTCGAGCTGTCGCAACCGAGCGGCGTCATAGCCGAGAAGGTCCTGGTAGACCGCCAGGTTGTGCTCGCCGATGGCCGGGGCGACCGCCGCCGGCCCCGGACCGTCCGGGGAGGCCTGCTCTGCCGGGTCAGGGTCGGCGGGCCCATCGCTCCCACTCATCGAGGCCGCCGTCGAGGCCGCCGTCGAGGTCGCCGCCCGAAAGCTGATCGGAACGCCGGGGCCGACCACACCGTCGAGTGGTCGGTCCGGATCGAGGGGGTCGACGATCGGAGCCACCTCTCCTCGCCGGACGACCAACGGGTCGGCGACGGCCTCGGCCGGGGTGCGCACCGGGGCGGCCGGCACGCCGACGGCGGCGAGTTCGGCGACCGCCTCGGCCGTCGATCGTCGGGCGGCCCACTCGTCGAGGTGGCGGTCGAGATCGGCGTGGTTGGCGACCCGCGCCGGGCGGTCGGCGAAGCGAGCGTCGTCGGGGGCCAGTCCGACCAGCTCGAGGAGGCGGTGGGCGAAGGCGTCGGTCGGGGCGCACAGGGCCACGTGGCCGTCGGCGGTGGCGAACACGCCGAAGGGCGCGAGGCGGGCGACGCTACGACCGGGGCGCGACGAACGGCCGAGGGCCTCGTAGGCGCCGTGGGGTTCCGCTGCGACCAACGACGTGAGGGCGCCGAGCATGGAGACGTCGACGAGGCGGCCCCGGCCGGTGCGGCGGGCGTCGTGCACGGCGGCGAGGGAACCGATCACCGCGAACAGCGGTGCGGTGAGGTCGGCGACCGGCACGCCGTTCATCACCGGCGGGTCGCCGGGCGCGCCGGCGCTGAGCATGAATCCCGACATCGCCTGGATGATCGAATCCATCGCCTTCGCCGTCGGGACCTCGTCGGGCTGCGCGTCGAGGCCGAAACCGGTGATCGACGCGACGACGATCGCGGGGTTGTGGCGGACCAGGGCCTCGAAGTCGACGCCGAGCCGTTCGGCCACGCCGGGGCTCCAGTTCTGGACGACGAGATCGGCTCGTGCCGCCAGGTCGGCCACCACCGAGGCGGCATCGGGGTGCTTGAGGTCGAGGGTGATCGCCTCCTTGCCTCGGGCCCGATCGAGGAACGACAGCGAGCGGCTCACCCCGTCGTGAGACGCGACGGGCGCCGTCATCGTCGGTCCGTCGTCGGACACGAAGGGCGCGTTGGCTCGCGCCGGGTCGGCGTGGCCCTGGGGCGACTCGACCTTGATCACCCGAGCGCCGAGGCCGGCCAGGAGTCGCGTGGCGAACGGGCCGGCCAGCGCCAAGGTGAAGTCGAGCACCACGAGGTCGCTCAGCGGCTCACTCGTTGGGGTGACAGTCGTTNNCGTTCGTTTGCTGGTCATGGGACCTCCCGGGCTCGTCGGGCGGCGGCGACCGGGGCAACCTCGCCGTCGATGAATCGCTCGACGGCCGCCGCCATCTCGTCGGATCGCCACGAACGGGCATCCGCGTTGTTGCCGTCGAGTTCGAGCACCGGCACACCGGCGGCCCGAAGCGCGTCGGTCGTGACGGCCGGGTCGCGGTGTTCGGCTGCGGGGAGATGCACGGCACCGTCGACGCCCGATCGTCGGGCCTCGTTCACGGTCCATCGGTCGACCCAGCCCGGAGCGCCCAGCAGATCCGGGAACGGGGCGAAGCGAGCGGCCAGTGTTCGCAGCGGAGGGCCGCCCCGTCGCTCGTAGGCGTCGGCGGCAAGGGCGTGGTACATCGACCACACGAACACCGCGCCGCGGTCGGCGAACCGTTGCAGGAACCCGGGATCGAACCAGAGCCCGCGGCCCACCCACATCAGTCGCACCCGTTCGTCGGGCACGACGGCGGCTCCTCGTTCGATCTCGACGTCGATCTCGTCGTGGAGGGCGCGGGCCGCCGCGGCCGCGTCGGGGGTTCCCCGGTGCCACTGGGGAAGCATGACCGCCGGGATCGTGTCGGCGACGTCGATCGGCGTTGGACGGGCGGCCGCCAGCAGATCGCGGGATCGCCGGTTCCAGGCGGCCTGCTCGTTGGCCAGCTGCAGGACCTCGTCGAGCGCCTCGGGGTCGAGCCGGCGACCGGTGGCGGCCTCGCACCACTCGATCAGCTCGCCGATCTGTCCCTCGAGCAGGTCGAGCCGCGCCGCCCCCACCACCGTCTCCCACTCATCGGCGATGCGGTCCCACCAACCGTCGCCGCTCGCGATATCGGCCGCGCCCCGCTCGACGACCGCCGGTGTGTGGTCGACGAGGATCACGTCGGTGCCGTGGCTGTCGTGCCACACCTGCAGCAGGTTGCGGTGAGCGTCGTGGCCGGCACTGCCCACCACCAGGCGTGGGGCGGGCAGCCCGCCCCACGGCTGTTCGCTGCGGTCGAGAAACGACGCGCCGAGCGGGATCGAGTTGTAGGGGTCGACGTCGTCGGGCAGGCCGCGGTCGGCGAGCGCAGCGAGCGCGGCCGGGCCGACCTGCTTGGCACCGAGCAGGGCCGACCACCATTGGGTGACGACGTAGTCGATGCCCATCGCTCGGAAGATCTCGTGGGGCACGTCGGCGTCGACCAGCACGTACCAGCCGCCGACGTCGAGCCGACGTTGCAGGTCGTCGAACCAGGCTCGCTGACGGCGGCCGGCGTCGACGGTCGCCTGGAGTCGTTTCACCGTCGGCGCGTTCATCGCTCGACCTCGCGCTCGACGAGGCGCCAGTCGTGTCGCACCGCCATCCGACGCAACGCCGGGAGCAGCCACGCCGTGACGTCGTCGTCGGCGGCCACGACGAGGGTGTCGGTGCCCCGCTCGACAGCGGCAGTCTCGATCGCGCTGAGGCGTCGCTCGGGCGTCGCCCGCCGCAGCGAACGCAAACCGCTGGCGCTGTAGTCGGTCACCCCGTGTTCGGCGGCGACGAGCAGGGCGCCCTCGTCGTGGTCCTCCCCCACCACGTGGACCCCGTCGCGCTCGAGCGCGCGGTAATCGACCGGCGCTGGTCCGACGACGAAGCCTCGGGCCTCGTGCTCGATCGACGATCCGTTCTCGCTCCGAGCGATCGCCTGTCCGATGACGTCGGCCAGCAGCGCTCGGGTAACGGCGCCGTCTGCGGTCTCCGAGGCTCGCAGCGCGGTGAGCGCCAGCGAGCCCGACACCGTCGGCCGCGTCGAGGTCCGGTGCGCGAGCAACGCCTGCAGTTGTGCCCGACGGGTGCGCTCGCACGACGTCGCGGCCGCCAGGGCCTCGTGGCTGGGCGCCTCACCGGTGAGACCGGCGAGCCGAGCAAGCAGCCGGGTGCGAGTCCGACGCCGGTGCTCGACCACCGCCACCCCGTCGCCGTGGAGGAGGTCGACGAACCACACGGTCGGGCCGCCCTCGTTGGCGAGTGACCCGGCAGCGCCGNNGCGCCGGCGAGTGATTGCGCCAGCGATGCGTTCGCCTCGCTGGAGTGGTCGATGGCCAGGGGCGCACCGACGCCGGCGGCGAGCAGGTCGATCGAGGGCAGGTCGGTCGAGAGCAGCGTCGGGAACAGCCGCACCGGCGTGGCGCCTGCTGCGGCGACCAGCGTGCGGGGTACGTCGGCCCCGAGCAGGGCCACCGTCGGCCGCCCGTCGATCGACGGCGGGAGCGGCAGTCGGTGTCGCTCCTCCAGGATCGTCGCGAGCTGGGCACCGGGGCCAGACGGGTGTTCGTGGGTCGATCGATCGATCGGGGTCAATGCGGGTCCTCCCCGCCCTGGGGGAGATCGGCGGGGAGGATCCGCACGTGACGGGGCTGGACGGAGAGCCAGACCTCGCCATCTGCGTCGTGACGCAGCACGTCCGGCGACCACACGAGGAATCGGTGGTCGTGTGCGTGCACGACGTGTTCGGTGTGGGAGCCGAGGAACAGGGCGGCGTCGACCTTGCCCCGCCACACGTTGGCTCCCTGTTGTTCGGCCGCCACCTGGTCGTCGGACAGCAGGGTGCGCTCCGGCCGCCAGATCGCGCTGACCCGATCGCCAACGGCGACGTCGGCACCGGGCAGGCCCCGCACCGGCCCGAGCGGGGTGTCGACCTCGACCACCTCGTCGATGGTGGTGACGGTGCCGACCAGCTCGTTCATCGAGCCGATGAAGTCGGCCACGTAGCGCGACGTCGGCGTCTGGTAGACCTCGACCGGCGTGCCGAACTGCTGCACTCGGCCATGGCCCATCACGGCGATCCGGTCGGCCAGCTCCATCGCCTCGGTCTGGTCGTGGGTGACGAACAGGGCCGAGAAGCCGAGCTTCTGCTGCATCTCGAGCAGTTCGAGCCGCAGGTGGGTGCGGACCTTGGCGTCGACGTTGGAGAGGGGTTCGTCGAACAGCACGAGGTCGGTGCCCGCCACCAGGGCTCGTGCCAGGGCGACCCGCTGGCGCTGGCCGCCGCTCATCTCCGACGGGTATTGGTCGGCCAGGTCGGGGATGCCGACGAGGGCGAGGACGTCGTGGACCCGTTCGGCCGCCTCGGCCTTCGCCACCCGATGGGTCCGGTTGGCCCGCAACGGGTACACGACGTTGTCGAAGGCGCTGAGGTGGGGCCAGAGCGCGTAGTTCTGGAACACCATCGCCACCCGCCGCTGCTCGGTCGGCACCTCGATGCCGTTGTCGGAGGCGAACACCGGCCGCCCGTGGAGTTCGATCCGGCCGGTGTCGGGCCGTTCGAGGCCCGCGATCGATCGCAGCAGGGTCGTCTTGCCGCAGCCGCTGGGGCCGACAAGCACGACCATCTGGCCGGGCGTCACCTCGAAGCTCACGTCGTCGATCGCCTTGACGGGCGTGTCGCCGCGGCGGAACTCCTTGTTGAGCCCGGTGACCTTCACCACCGGCGCCACCGGATCGATCGCGTTGGTCGGGTCGGTCGCGCCGGTCGTCATGTGGATCCTCCAGCGAGTCCGGGGGTGGTGCCGCCGGTCCAGCGCGACCGTCGACGGGCCCACGCCAACATGACACCGATCACCACGACCGTGATCGCCACCAGCACGGTGGCGAGGGCGGCGACGTCCGCGTAGGAGCCGTTGGTGAACTCCTCGAGCAGGCGGAACCCGACGACCGGGTTGCGGGTGCCCGACAGGATCGCAGAGGCGGTCAGGTCACCGGCCATGCGGGCGAACAGCAGCGCCCACCCGGCGATCAGGCCGGGGAACATCAACGGGGCCTGGATGCGACGGAAGGTGCGCCCGCGTCCGGCCCCGGCGACGCTCGATGCCTCGGTCAGTTCGCCCGACACCTGGGCCGCCGCGGTGTCGGCGGCCACCGACCCCTGGGGCAGGTAGAGGACGAGGTAGCCGAGTAGGAGGATCACGACGGTGCCCGACCACCCGAAGGGCGGGGCGGCGAACAGCAGCAGGATGCCGACGGCGAGCACGATGTTGGAGATCGACGCCGGCATCTTGATGGCGGCGTCGACCACCCGGCCGATGCGGGAGTCGGACTGGGTGACGACGACGGCGACCAAGGCGGCGACGGCCATGCCGATCGTCGCCCCGATCACGCCGAGGCGGAGGCTGTTGACGAGGGCCCGTCGGGTGCCGGCGTTGTCGAAGACCGACTCTCGCATGGCGGTGAGGCCGAGGTTGCCCCAGTCGATGTTGGCGGTCCAGAACCCGTTCAGACAGACGAGCAGCAGGGCGGCGATCGGGAGCAGCGACGACACCACCACGTAGAGGATCATCCCGCCCCGCACCGGCCACCGCCAGCGGCCGAGGGGGCGGCGGACGACGTGTTGCCCCTTGCCGCCGACCGACGCGAACCGGCTCGAGCGCAGCGCCCGGGTCTGCAGGTACCAGGTTCCTCCGACGAAGAGCATCAGGATCGCGCTCAAGCCGACGGCGACGCCGGTGTCGGGTGGGTAGGTGAACGACAACACGTGCACCATGCGCACCGACACGGTCTCGATGCCGGCGGGGCCGCCGATGATGGCGGGGAGCGAGAAGATGGCGAAGCCCTGCCACGCCATCAGCAACACGGCGGCGCCGAGGCTGGGACGGATCGCCGGCAGGGTGACCGTTCGCAGGGTGGTCAGCGGATTGGCGCCGCAGACCCGGGCCTGCTCCTCGAGGTCGGAGTCGATGTTGCGGAGCCCGGTCGAGACCATGAGGAACACGAACGGGATCTGGTAGATCGCGAAGACGCCGACGAGGCCGTACCACGAGAAGATGTCGAAGGGCCCCGACCGCCCCGACTCGATCCCGATCAGGGCGCCGAGATCTCGCAGCCAGACGTTGAGGAAGCCCGCCCGGGGCGAGAGCAGCAGCACCCAGCCGATGGCGCCGGCGACCGGCGGCAACAGGAACGGCAGCAGGGGCAGGGAGTCGGTGAGGGGCCCCATCCGGGCGTCGGTCCGTTCGTTGGCCCAGGCCAGCAACGAGCCGATGGCGAGCGCCACGAGGCCCGACGCCACGACGAGCGCCAGGGTGTCGAACACGAGCCGGCCGAGTCCCTCGACCGCGAGGGTGTCGGTGATCGGAGATGCGTCGAACCGCCCGTCGACCCACACCAGGCGGGCCACGACGCGCACGATCGGCGCGACACACAGCGCCCCGATCAGGAACGCCACGCCCCAACCCGTTGCCGTGAACGGGTTGGGGCGTCGCAGCGGTCGAAGCGGCAGCACGCTCAGCCGGCGCCGAGCAAGCCGAGGATGTCCTCGCCCTGGGCCTGGGCGTCGGCGGCGGCCCGCCGGTAGTCGGCCGGGAGGCCGTCACCGCTGAGCGGCGACGCCGTCGAGGCCCCACCGTTGAGCAGGTCGGCACCCGGGCCGTACATCACGTACCAGATGAACAGGCGGGCGGCGGCCGGGTGCTTGGCGTCGGCCGACACCAGGGCGACGATCTCGGGACCGTTCGACACGGTCGGCAGCGAGTAGTCGACCGGGGCGCCGCGCCCGGCGGCGCCGAGCACGATCGCACCGACGCCGGGGACCACGATCGAACCCTCGCCGGCGGCGAGCGCTTCGATGGCGGGCACGCCGCTGGGGTACGTGGCGCCGACGTTGGCGGCGATGCCCTCGAGGACCTCGGGGCTGGTGCCGCCCAAGATCACCGACCAGAAGTCGATGTAGGCGGGCGACGCTGCGGGGTCGACGATGATGATCTCGCCTTCCCACTTCGGGTCGGTCAGGTCCTCCCACTCGAGGGGCTGTTCGCCGTCGGCCACCAGGTCGGTGTTGTAGGCGATGACGCTCGGCTCGATCGAGACGATCGCGGTGCCGCGGTCGTCGACGAGGAAGTCGGCGGGCCAGTCGCCGGGGAAGCCGGGGATGCCGGCCTCGGCGAGCGGGGTGATCCAGCCGCTCTCGAGGGCCTGGGGCACGAACGGGGTGTTCGACATCAGGATGGCGTCGGCCACGACGTCGCCGGCGTCGGCCTCGGCGGCGTAGCGCTGCGAGAGGTCGCGGCTGGCGAGTCGCTGGAACTCGACATCGATGCCGTACTCCTCGGCGAACCCGTCGGAGACCGCCTGGGCGATGCCCTCGGCCGGCACCGAGTACCAGACCAGCGAGCCCTCGTCCTGGGCTGCGGCCACCAGCTCGGCGAGTTCGTCGCCGCCCATGTCGTCGTCGGCCATGTCGTCGTCGGCCGAGTCATCAGCCATGTCATCGGCGTCGCCATCGTCGGATGCCTCATCGGCGGCGTCGTCGTCGGCAACGGCGTCGTCGCTCGCGTCGGAGGCCGGGGTCGCGTCGTTCGCGGCCTCGCCGGCGTCGTCGCTGCTGCTGCCACCGCACGCGGCCGCCATCAGGGCGAGTGCGGCCAGCATGGCCAACACCCGCAGTCGTCGGGTCGTCAACATTCTTTCCCCCTGGGTCGTGCGCGGCACGAAGCACCGCAGCTCGGTTGAAATGTAGTCAGTTTCTCGATTGTGGTCAATCTCCTGTCATGCTTTGCCGGACTCGCCCGAGGTGGCGGCTCGCACGACGAGGGGCGCCGAGAGGGTTCCCCACTCCGGCCACCGGGTCATGGTCGGGGGCGCCGCCTCCTCGATCGACGAGGTGCTGTCGAGCAGGGCTCGCAGCGTCGCCCGCAGAAGCTCGCGGGCCAGCCCCTCGCCCGCACAGCGGTGTGGGCCGAACCCGAACGCGAGGTGTCGATCGATGTCGGGCCGGTCGAGCACGAACTCATCGGGGTCGGGGAAGACCGCCGGGTCGCGGTTGGCGGCCGCGTAGACGAGGGCGATCGGCTCTCCCGCCGGGATGGGCACGCCGGCGATCTCGGTGTCGTCGACGCTGGTGCGTGCGAACCCCCGGTAGGGCGTGAGCAGTCGGAGGTACTCCTCGACCGCCGCCGGCACGAGGTCGAGGTCCGCTCGCAGCCGGGCCTGCAGCTCGGGGTGCCGCGCCAGGTGCACGGCCATCGCCCCGATGAACACGCTCGGCGCGATCATGCCGACCACGATCATCTGACGAATCGTGCCGAGCACCATCTCGGGCGGCAGGGGCTCGCCGTCGACCCGTTTCGCCAGCAACGCGGAGGTGATGTCGTCAGCCGGATCGAGCGGGGAGCGCTGCCGCTGCTCGATGATGTCGCGGGCGAGGTCGTAGAGCTCGAGGCTCGTTTGCTTGACGCCGTCGTCATCACCGTTCTGCAGCGCCTCGTTGTAGACCTCGCTGGTCGCCTTGATCTGCATCGACTGTTCGGTCGACAGGTGGAACAGGTCGGCGAAGACATGACCCGGCAAGCGGCGGGTGAACTCGCGACACAGATCACCTCCCCCGGCCGCCACATAGGGAGCGAGCAGCTCCCGCACGTGCCGCTCGACGACCGGGGCGAAGGCGGCCACCCTCGCCTCGGTGAAGAACGGGTTGAGCGCCTGGCGATAGGGGGTGTGTTCCGGCGGGTCGAGATGGAGCGGCGGCCGGCGCCCGGTGAAGGCCACCTTGGGCACGACGTTCTGCACCGAGGTGATGTAGCGGCGAGGTTGCCGGAGGACCTCCGACACCTCGGCGTGACCGAGCACGGCGTGGAACCCGCCGAAGGCCTCGGATCGGGCGACCGGACAACCAGCACGCAGCTCGGCGAAGTCGGCGTGGGCGGTGTCGAAGTCCTCGAACGCCAGGGGATCGAGTCGACCGGGTTGAGAAGCCATGCTGCCACGGTGACACAGATCTATGCCGCAATCCCGATCGGCGTCACATGTTCGCGATCGAATGACCCCACCGAGCACCCCGTCCGGCGACACCGTCGACGGCGAAGACCTACACTCGCCCGACGATGACCGACCACCGGAGCCTTCCGCGATGACGATCGACGAGACGTCGATCGGCGAAACGTCGATCGACAAGGCCGTGCTCCCTCGCCCCCAGCGGGGTTCGGAATCGCAGATCTCACTGCTCACGATCTTCGCCAACTACTGGCTCCACTCCCCCGCCTGGCTCCCCTCGGCCGCCGCCGTCGAGCTGCTGACCGAGTTCGACCTGACGACGGCGAGCGCCCGCACCGCGCTGAGCCGACTCACCCGCCGCGGCGTCCTCGAACCCCACAAGCAAGGACGCCGCACCTTCTACCGGCTGTCGCCACCGGCCGCCGCCGTGCTGCGCCGACGCACCGCGGAACTGATCGAGTTCGGCGAGGACCACCCGTGGGACGGCCAGTGGACCTGTGTCGCCTTCTCCGTGCCGGACGAGGGGCGCCATCTCCGCCCGCCCCTGCGGGCCGACCTCCGAGACCTCGGGTTCGCCGGCCTCTACGACGGCCTGTGGGTGTCGCCGCGCCCGCCGGGAGAGGCACTCGACCGCGCCCTCGCCGAGCTGAGCGAGGTCGGGTCGGTCACCGTGCTGCGGGCGACCACGCTGGACGGTCGGGGCCCGCACCCGATCGACGCCTACGACCTCGACGAGGTGCGCGCCGCCTACGACGACTTCATCACGTCGTTCACTCCCGTCCACCACGAGCTCGAGGCCGGCGACGTGACCCTGCGAGGCGCCCTGGTCCAGCGGACCCTGCTGATCAACGAGTGGCGACGCCTCAACCGCCTCGACCCGGACCTCCCGACCGAGCTACTCCCCGACGACTGGCCACGATCCGAGGCACGCCACCTCTTCGTCGCCGTCTTCGACGGACTCGCTCCCTTGGCGGCCGCTCGCTTCGACCACATCGTGACCTCCCACGACGCCACACTGCAGGGCCTGGCCCACCACTTCACCACCTCGTCACCGCCGACGGCGACGGGAGACTGACTCGCGCCATTGGTGGCACAGAACTGTCGCCCGTAGCAAAACTGTCATACGATGTCGGGATGGAGCCTCGCCTCGACTCGTCGGATCATGGCCAGCCGGCGAGTGAGTTCGACCCCACCGCCCCGGGCGTCGACGCCGATCCCCACTCGATGTACCGCGACCTGCGCGAGCGCTGCCCCGTCGCTCACTCGAGTGCCCACGGCGGGTTCTGGGCCGTGACCACGCGAAAGGACGTCGAGCGGGTCGCCTCCGAACCCGAGACGTTCTCCAGCGCGCAGGGCATCATCGTGCCCCGCAACCGGGCGTCGGGACGGCGCCCGCCGCTTCACTTCGACCCACCGGAGCACTCGGTGTTCCGGGCCGCGATCAACCCGGCGTTCCGCAAGGACCGACTGGCCCGGCTCGAACCGATCGTCGCCGAGGGCGCAGCCCGACTCGTCACGAAGGCGGTGGCAGCCGGCGAAGCCGACGCCTTCGTCGACCTCGCGTCGCCCCTGGCGGCAACATCGGTCGGCCACCTCCTCAACCTGCCCGACGAGCTCCGCGATACCTTCACCCATCACGCGTCGGCTTTCGAGCATGCCCAGTTCCGGTTCGACGCCGAGACGGTCGAGGCCGAGAACCTGGTGCTCTACGACCTCTCGCGGCGCTTCGTCGCCGAGCGGGCCGCCGACCCGGCCGACCCCGACGAGGACGTGACGAGCGGCCTCCTCGCCATCGACCCGGCCAAGCTCACGTTCCTCACCGTCGACGGGTCGGCGCCGACCCGCGACGCCCTGGTCGAGATCACGGCCGGATCGATCCGCCAGCTCGTCGTGGCCGGGCACGGGGCGCCGGCCCTGGTGTTGGCCAACGCGATCCGCCACCTCGCCCTCGACGGCGAGCTCCAGGACCGGGCGCGGCGCCAGCCCGAGATCATGCCCGACCTCGTCGAAGAGTTGCTGCGGCTCCACACCCCGAACCAGGGGTTCGCCCGCACCGTCGTGCGGCCGACCACGATCGGCGGCCGCCAGCTGCCCGTCGGGGCGATGGTGGCGATCCCCTACACCGCCGCCAACCG
>JAWSVN010000015.1:26254-29294 GCA_033851875.1 Acidimicrobiales bacterium | reverse complement strand
ATCGCCCACCACACGGTGGCCGACCTGCCCGAGCTGCTCGACGAGGGCGACCTCGTCGTGGTCAACGACACCCGGGTCCTGCCGGCCCGGTTCCACCTGCGTAAGCCGACGGGCGGCGCCGTCGAGGTGCTCCTGCTCGAACCGACCGGCGAGCACCACCGGTGGCGAGCGCTGGTGAAGCCGGGCAAGCGGCTCCGCCCCGGCGTCGTGCTCGAGCTCGACGGCACGCCCGCCATCGAGGTGATCGACGTGCTCGACGACGGCCGACGCGTCGTCGAACTCCTGGCCGACGACCTGCTCGAGGCGGCGGGCGAGGTGCCGCTCCCGCCCTACATCCACGAGCCGCTGACCGACCCCGAGCGCTACCAGACCGTGTATGCCCAGGACCCCGGCTCGGTGGCCGCCCCGACGGCCGGCCTCCACCTGACCGATCGGGTGCTCGCCGAACTCGAGGCGAAGGGCGTCGGCATCGAGCGGGTCGAGCTGCGGGTCGGTCTCGGCACGTTCCGGCCGATCTCGACCGACCAGGTCGAGGACCACCACATGCACACCGAGCGCTATCGGGTCACCGAGGCGGCCTGGGAGCGCATCCAGGCGACCCGATCCGCCGGCGGGCGCATCGTCGCCATCGGGACCACGACGGTGCGGACGCTCGAGTCGGCCGCTGCGTCCGGCCAGCTGGAGGGCGACACCGAGCTGTTCATCCATCGCGGCTTCGACTGGCAGGTGGTCGACGTGCTGCTCACCAACTTCCACGTGCCCCGCTCGTCGCTCCTGGTCATGATCGACGCCTTCGTCGGNNGCGTGGCCGGTCCGGCGTGGCGGGACGTCTACGCGACGGCGCTGGCCGAGGGGTATCGCTTCCTCAGCTTCGGCGACGCGATGCTGCTGGCACGCCCACGGGCGTGATGCTCGCGGCCTGCCCGTTAGCGTGAGCAGCCGTGTTGCGCATCGAGGTCACCCACACCGACGGCAACGCCCGAACGGGCCGGATCGTCACCCCACGGGGCGAGATCCCCACGCCCGTCTTCATGCCGGTCGGGACCCGGGCTGCGGTCAAGACCCTCGACACCCGTGACCTCGACGACCTCGCGCCGCCGATCGTGCTCGGCAACACCTATCACCTGATGGAGCGCCCGGGCTCGGAGCTGATCGCCGAGATGGGTGGCCTGCACGGCTTCATGGACTGGTCGGGCCACATCCTCACCGACTCCGGCGGCTACCAGATCTTCAGCCTCGAACCCAAGATCACCGAGGAGGCCGCCACCTTCCGCTCGGTCTACGACGGCGCCTATGTGGAGCTGTCGCCCGAACGCTCGGTGAAGGTGCAGGAGGAACTCGGCAGCGACATCGCCATGGTCCTCGACATCTGTCCGCCGCTGCCTTCGGCCCGCCAGGTCCAGGTCGACGCCCTCGAACAGACGCTGCGGTGGGCCGAGCGTTCCAAGGCCGCCCACACCCGCGCCGACCAGGCCCAGTTCGGCATCGTGCAGGGCGGCGTCGACGTCGAACTCCGCGAGGACTCGGCCAAGCGCACCGTCGAGATCGGCTTCGACGGCTACGCCGTCGGTGGGCTGTCGGTGGGGGAGAGCCGCGACGAGATGATCCCGGCCCTCCAGGCCGCCATCGCCCACCTCCCGGCCGACAAGCCCCGCTACTTCATGGGGTTGGGCGACCCGGTCGGTCTGATCGAGGCCGTGCACAACGGGGTCGACATGTTCGACTGCGTCCTGCCCACCCGCCTGGCCCGCCACGGCACCGCCCTCACGAGCGAAGGCCGCCTCAACCTGCGCAACCTCAAGTTCGCCCGCGACGACGGCCCGATCGATCCCAACTTCGATCACCCGATGTCGTCGCGCTACTCCCGGGCCTACCTGCGTCACCTGCTGGTCACCAACGAGCCGACCGCCGGGCGCATCATCACCCTCCACAACCTGGCGTGGCTGGCCGACCTCGTCGAGCGGATGCGGCGGGCGATCGAGACCGGAACCTTCGAGGCGCTCCGCGCCGAGGTGTTGGCCGTCTGGGCGTGACCCGGCGGGCATGACCGCCACTCGGGCCGTCGTCACCGATAGCGTGCATCGGCTGGAGGTTCCCGCATGTTGCCCAATCTGATTGTCTTCGGCGTTGCGTTCGCTGCGATCTATTTCCTGATGATCCGCCCGCAGCAGCAGCGCCAGCGCGAGGCTGCAGCCCTGATGACGGGCCTGGAGCCCGGCGATGAGGTGGTGCTGAGTTCGGGCATCCACGGGTTCATCACCGAGGTCGAGGCGGCCGTGGTGTGGGTCGAGGTGGCCGAAGGGACCGAGTTGAAGGTCACGAAGTCGTCGGTCATGTCCAAGGTGACCGAACCCGAGACGGACGAGAGCTGACGCACTGACCAGGCCCTGCGACGGGTCTGGGGCGCGCCGGAAGGTAGCGAGGTAGGCAGGGATGAAGGGTTCGTTGTTCGGAGCGTTGTTGGTGGTCGTGGCCGCCATCGGCGGCTTCGTCTACACCGTCGGGTCCGGCAACGAGCCGTTGCTCGGACTCGACCTCCAGGGCGGCGTCTCGGTGGTGCTCCAGCCCTCTGAGGGCAGCGAGGACCCGAGCGACGAAGCGCTCGACCAGGCCCTCGAGATCATCCGCAACCGCGTCGACGGTCTCGGTGTGGCCGAGCCGGAGATCTCCCGTCAGGGCGACGCCATCGTCGTCGAACTCCCCGGCGTCGACCAGCAGCAGCGGGCCCTCGAACTCGTCGGTCAGACCGCCGAGCTGCGATTCCGTCCCGTCGTGCTCGACTCCAACTCGATGCTCCAGCTCGGGCTCGTCAGCCCCGACGACCTTGGTCTCGAAGTCGTCGAGGACACGCCCGAGGAGCCAGCAGAGGACGACTCGGGCGAGCCGGACATCGGCGGGGTATCGACCTTCGACCCCGAGACCGGCGAGATCACCGAGACGGAGGGGGACGACGAGCAGGGCATGGGCCCGCTGCGTCGTCGCCAGACGACCTCGACCACCGAGACGCCGTCCGGCACGGACAACGACGTCATCACCGCCG
>JAWSVN010000015.1:6304-26226 GCA_033851875.1 Acidimicrobiales bacterium | reverse complement strand
TGATCGCGGACGAGGGGACCGATGCCCTGCTCGCCGACCTCACCGAGCGGTGCGGCGGCGGGCTCACCGCTCCCGAGGACAACGACCCGGCCGTCACCGTCGTGCTGGCCGACGCCGACGGCCTGCCGCTCTGCCTCGGCCCGACCGTGGTCTACGGCACCGACGACAACGGCGACCCCAAGTACCTCACCGGCGCCGCCCTCGAGGGTGCCGACGTCGGCTTCGACGGCTTCTCCTGGCGAGTCAACCCGACCTTCAAGGCCGGCGAGGACGGGATCGACGCCTTCAACTTCGCGGCATCGCTCTGTTTCGGGGGCTCGGAGGCGTGCCCCTTCGGACGCCTCGCCATCGCCCTCGACGAACTCGTGGTGTCGGCACCGACGATCAACGTCGGCAGCTTCCAGCGCGACCAGATCGAGATCTCGGGATCGTTCGACGAGGAGTCGGCCAACGACCTCGCCCTCGCGCTCCGCTACGGCGCCCTCCCGGTCGACCTCGTCGCCCAGGACGTGCGGACCGTGTCGGCCACCGTCGGCGACGACGTTCTCCGCTCCGGCGTGATCGCCGGGCTGATCGGTCTCGGCCTGGTCGCCATCTACCTGCTGGCCTTCTACCGCCTGGCCGGCCTCGTCGCCGTCGCCGGCCTGGTGCTCTCGGGCCTGATGCTCTGGTCGATCATCGGCTGGCTCGGCGCCACTCAGGGCCTGGCGATCAGCCTCGCCGGCATCGTCGGCCTGATCGTGTCGATCGGTGTGTCGGCCGACTCCAACATCGTCTACTTCGAGAACGTGAAGGAGCAGTCGGCTGCCGGCAAACGGGTGTCGACCGCCGTCGAGCGGGCGTACCAGTCGGCGATCTCGACGATCGTGAAGGCCGACGTCGTCAGCCTGATCGCCGCCGGCCTCCTCTACTACCTGACGGTCGGCGCCGTGAAGGGCTTCGCCCTCTACCTCGGTGTCGCCACCATCCTCGACCTCGTGGTGAGCCTGCTGTTCATGCGGCCCGCCCTCGCCTGGCTGGCGGCCCGGGGCGCCGTGCAGGCCGATCCCCGCCGCCTCGGCATGCCGGAAGGTGCCAAATGAGTCTCCGAGACCTCTTCGCCGGACGAGCCAGCTATGACTTCGTCCCGATGTGGCGCAAGACGCTGCCGGCGTCGGCCGTCGCCGCCGTCATCTCCCTCCTGCTCCTCGTCGTGGTCGGCCTCAACCTGAGCATCGACTTCCGCGGCGGAGGCATCTTCGAGGTGCCGGTCGCCGACGACGTCGACGTGGCCGAGGCCCGCGACGCCCTCAGCGATCCGTCGGTGCGTGTCCAGATCGTCGAGAACGCAGCCGGCCAGCGCTCTGCCCGGATCGTGACCGGCGCCGACTCCCTCGACGGCGCCGACACCCTGGTCGAGGAGCTGTCCTCGCTGGGCGGCGTCACCGCCGACGACGTCAGCTTCAACACGGTCAGCGCCACCTGGGGCGACCAGATCACCTCCAAGGCGATCCGGGCGCTGCTGTTCTTCTTCGCCGCCGTGTCGCTGTACCTGGCCTGGCAGCTCGAGTGGCGCATGGCCGCCGGCGCCCTGGTCGCTGTGATCCACGACCTGTTGATCACCGCCGGCGTCTACGCGCTGTTCCGCTTCGAGGTCTCCCCGGCGACCGTGATCGCCCTGCTGACGATCATGGGCTACTCGCTCTACGACACCGTCGTGGTCTACGACCGGATCTGGGAGAACGAGCTGGAGCGCAACGCCCGCCAGCAGGGCTACACCAAGCTGGTCAGTCGCTCGATGAACCACGTGATGATGCGGTCGATCAACACGACGATCACCACGGTGTTGCCCGTTGCGTCGATGCTGCTGATCGGCTGGCTCGTGCTCGGCGGCACGACCCTGCAGAGCTTCGCCGTCGCCCTCTTCATCGGCCTGATCCTGGGCACCTACTCGTCGCTGTTCGTCGCCGCCCCGTTCCTGGCGTGGCTCAAGGAGCGACAGGATCCCGAGATCGCCGAGGAAGACCTCAAGGAGCGTCGGGCGATCAGGGCTCGCAAGCAGGCCGAGACCCGACGGGCCGACGCCGAGCGGTGAACTCCCACCCTGGGTGACCCGCTAGTGTTGGGTCATGCAGGCCCAACCTCCGTCGTGGCTCGTCGAGGTGGTGGACGACGTCCCCGACTTCCCCAGCCCGGGCATCCTGTTCAAGGATCTCTCGCCGCTGTGGCGTTCGCCGTCGGCCCTCTCGCGCTGCGCAATCGCCCTCGCCCAGGGAGCCGGTGACGTCGACCTGGTGGTCGGCATCGAGGCGCGCGGGTTCCTCGCCGGCCTGATCACCGCCCAACGGCTCGGCGTCGGCTTCGTCGCCGCTCGCAAGCCGGGCAAGCTTCCCGGCGATGTGCGCTCGGTCGACTACGCCCTCGAGTACGGCACCGACTCCCTCCAGCTCCAGGCCGACGCCATCGAGGCCGGGCAGCGGATCCTGATCGTCGATGACGTCATCGCCACCGGTGGGACGGCGGCGGCTGCAGCACAGCTCGTGACCGGCGCCGGCGGCGAGGTCGCCGGCATCCGAGCCGTCCTGGAGCTGATGGCCCTCGGCGGCCGCGACCGTCTCGCCCCCCACCGGGTCGAGTCGCTCTGGGAAGTCCGATCGTGACGATGACCGCGCCGGCCCCGGCGTGGGCCACCGACGACGACATCGCGGCCGCGATCGCGCCCCTCGTCGTCGGGTTCACCGGTGTCGACGGCGCCGAACGGGCCGCCGTGGTGGCTCGGGCCTACAAGCTCGCCGCCGACGCCCACGAGCCCCAGCGCCGCAAGTCGGGCGAGCCCTACATCGTCCACCCCCTGGCGGTGGCCAAGATCGTGGCAGAGCTCGGGCTCGACGAGATCTCGATCGCCGCCGCTCTGCTCCACGACGCCGTGGAAGACACACCGGTCACCCGTGAGGACCTCGAGCGCGAGTTCGGTGTCGACGTCGCCGACATCGTCGACGGGGTCACCAAGCTCGACCGGCTTCGCTTCGACTCGAAGGAAGCCCAGCAGGCGGCCACGTTCCGCAAGATGCTGGTGGCGATGTCGAAGGACCTGCGGGTCCTGATCATCAAGCTGTGCGACCGCCTCCACAACCTGCGCACGATCGCCGCGCTGCCCCAGTTCAAGCAGGAGCGCACCGCTCGCGAGACCCTCGACGTCTACGCCCCCCTCGCGCATCGCTTGGGCATCCAGGAGGTGAAGACCCAGCTCGAGGACCTCAGCTTCGCCGCCCTGCACCCCAAGCGCTACGCCACGATCGAGAACATGGTCGCCGTGCGGGCGCCCGAGCGCGACATCTACCTGGCCCAGGTGCTCGAGGACGTCGCCTCGCGCATGGCCGAGCTCAACATCTCGGCCGAGGTCAACGGTCGCGAGAAGCACCTGTATTCGATCTACGAGAAGATGGTGCTCAAGGGCAAGGAGTTCACGGAGATCCACGACCTGGTCGGGATCCGGGTGATCGTCGACTCGGTGCGCGACTGCTACGCCGCGCTCGGGTCGATCCACGCCACCTGGAAGCCGGTGCAGGGCCGGTTCAAGGACTACGTGGCGATGCCCAAGTTCAACCTCTACCAGTCGTTGCACACGACGGTGATCGGGCCTCAGGGCAAGCCGATCGAGGTCCAGATCCGGACCCGGGAGATGCACGAGCGGGCCGAGTTCGGCGTCGCCGCCCACTTCCTCTACAAGGACGACGCCAAGGACAACGGGTCCGCCCCACCCCGCGGCGATGTCGACCTGCCGTGGCTGAGCCGCATCATCGAGTGGGACGACGAGACCAACGACCCCGGCCTGTTCATGGCCAACCTGAAGATCGACCTCGACGAGGAAGAGGTCTTCGTGTTCACGCCCAAGGGCGACGTGGTGACGTTGCCGACGGCCTCGACCCCGATCGACTTCGCCTACACGATCCACACCGACGTCGGCCACCGCACCGTCGGCGCCAAGGTCGACGGCCGACTGGTTGCCCTCAGCGAGCCCCTGCACTCAGGAGAGACGGTGCAGATCTTCACCTCGAAGGTCGAGGGTGCCGGCCCGTCGCGTGACTGGCTGACCTTCGTCCGCTCACCCCGGGCGGCGTCGAAGATCAAGCAGTGGTTCTCCCGGGAACGGCGCGAGGACGCGATCGCCAACGGGCAGGAGGAAGTGCAGCGCGCGATGCGCCGCGAGGGCCTGCCGGTCCAGAAGATCGCGGCCGGCAAGATCGTCGAGACCGTCGCCGAGAAGCTGAACTTTCCCGACGCCAACGCGATGTACGTGGCGGTGGGGGAGCACCACCTGTCGGGCAAGGCCGTGGCCGCGAAGGTTGCCAAGGAGCTCGAGGCCGCCACCGGCCGGACCGAGGAGTCGCTCCCGGTCACCGCCCGCCGTCAGCGTCGCCGTCGCCCCGGCTCGGTCGGTGTGCACGTCGAAGGCCTCGACGATGTCCTGATCCGACTCTCTCGCTGCTGCACCCCGGTGCCGGGCGACGAGATCATCGGCTTCGTCACCCGTGGGCGCGGCGTATCGGTCCACCGCTCCGATTGCGCCAACGCCGCGTCGTTGGCCGGCAACCAGAACGACCGCTTGATCGACGTCGACTGGGACTCCGAGGGCCACGCCGACAACTTCGTCGCATCGATCGAGGTGAAGGCGTATGACCGCTCCCACCTGCTCAGCGACGTGTCGGTCCTCTTCAGCGAGCACCACGTCAACATCATCGGGTCGTCGACCTCGACCAGCCAGGACCGGATCGCCCGCCTGACCTTCGAGTTCGAGATCGCCGACCCGAGTCACCTCGAGGCGCTGCTCAAGTCGCTCCGCAAGATCGACGGGGTCTACGACGCCTACCGGGTACTTCCCGGCCGCGGCGCCTGAGCCGCCTCGGCGGTCACCCCCGCCTCGGCGGTGGCGACGAGGCGTTCGAGGGTGGTCGTCATGCCTGCTCGCAGATTGGCGGCCCTGTCGGTCGCTCCGGCGAGACGCTGGAGGAACCGCAACGGCGCCGGTGACGCCGTTTGCTGGGTGACCGACTCGGTGATCACCGTGCGGCCGTCGTCGTCGACGGCGAGGTCGTAGCGCCACTCGGGGCNNCTCGGGGCTCCACTCGCCCATGCGGGTGACGTCGCTGACGAGGTCGTAGACCGTCTCGGGGGAGGCGGAGGTGTGGGCGGTGACCTGGAGGCGGATCGGTTCGGGCATGTTCGGGTGCTCCCGTTCGTCTGAGTCGTTCGTGCCGGCCGTTCGTGTCGGCCGTTCGGGTGGGTTCGATCGCTACGACGAACGGGCGACGCCGATTCGGACACGTCCCTGGACAACCGACGCACGCGGGCGCAAAAGCAACGAGAATCACAGACGACGCCCCTATCCTCGGCGGGGCATGGCACGACCCTCGTTCCAGACACTCCCCGGCACCAGAGACCTGCTCCCGCCCGACACCGGGCGACGTCGAGCCCTTATCGAGGCGTTCGCCGTCGAGGCCGAGCGGGCCGGGTTCGGCGAGATCGTCACGCCGATGTTCGAGGACCTCGGCGTGTTCACCCGGATCGGCGAGTCGACCGACGTGGTGTCGAAGGAGCTCTACGCCTTCCAGGATCAGGGAGGACGCGACCAGGCGCTGCGGCCCGAGTTCACTGCCTCGGTGTGCCGGGCCTACGCCCAGCACCGCCCCCTCACCCCGTGGAAGACCTGGTACGCCGGGCCGGCGTTCCGCCAGGAGAAGCCGCAGAAGGGTCGGTACCGCCAGTTCGACCAGGTCGGCGCCGAGGTGATCGGCTCGCACGACCCCGACCTCGACGTCGAGTTGATCGCGCTCGCCGCCCGTTTCTTCGACGGCCTCGGCCTGCGTGACGTCACCCTCCTGCTCAACACCCTCGGCGACGCCGAGGATCGACCCCGCTACCTCGATGTGCTGCGGGCCCACTTCGGCGCCGACCTCGACGCCCTCAGCGAGCAGAGCCGGGCCACCCTCGAGATCAACCCGCTGCGGGTGCTCGACTCGAAGCGTCCCCAGGACGCCGACCTCGTGGCCGCGGCGCCCCTCCTCGTCGACTACGTGAGCGACGAGGCCCTCGCCGCGTTCGAACGGGTCCAGGCCGGCCTGACCGCCCTCGGGGTGAGTTTCGAGCTCGCCCCCCGCCTGGTGCGCGGTCTCGACTACTACACCCGCACCACCTTCGAGTTCGCCGCCACGTCCCTCGACGCCGCCCAGAACGCGGTCGGCGGCGGCGGCCGCTACGACGGCCTGGTCGCCGACCTCGGCGGGCCTCCCGAACCGGGTGTCGGCTTCGCCCTGGGCGTCGACCGCACCCTGCTCGCCTGCGACTCCGAGGACACCTTCCCCGCAGCTGGCACCGACGCGGAGGTGTTCGTCGTCGCCACCACCGGCGGCCTCGACGCCCTCGAGCTGGCCGACGAACTGCGCCGCGCCGGCATCCGCGCCGAGCGGGGCTACGACCACCGTTCGATGAAGGCACAGATGAAGGGGGCCAACCGATCCGGGGCCGCCGTCGCCGTGATCGTCGGGGAGTCCGAGGCCGCCGACAGCACCGTCACGATTCGACCGCTGCGGGCCGAGAACCAGGAGGCCGACCGGCCCCAGTTCGCCGTCGCCCGCACCGACATGCTCGCCCACGTCAAGGAGCTGCTCTCCAAATGATGCGCACCCACCAGTGCGGAGAACTCCGCGCCGACCAGGTCGGCCAGACCGTCACCCTCGCCGGGTGGGTCAACCGCCGCCGCGAACACGGGGAACACCTCGCCTTCGTCGACATCCGCGACCACAGCGGGGTCACCCAGTGCGTGGTCGACAACGACACCGACGTTCGCTCGGAGTACGTGATCAGGGTTACCGGCACGGTCACCGCCCGCACCCCCGAGACGGTGAACGCCGATCTCGCCACCGGCGAGATCGAGCTGCAGGACTGCCAGATCGAGGTGTTGTCGGCCGCCGAGCCGCCCCCGTTCCCCATGGACGAGCGGGCCGATTCGGTCGACGAGATGATCCGGCTCAAGCACCGCTACGTCGACCTGCGCCGGGCCCGCATGCAGAAGAACCTGCGGGTCCGCTCGGCGGTCAACAAGGCGATCCGCGACGCCATGGCCGGCCAGGGCTTCGTCGAGGTCGAGACCCCGATGCTGATGCCCTCCACGCCCGAGGGCGCCCGTGAGTTCCTCGTGCCGTCGCGCCAGCGACCCGGCTCCTTCTACGCCCTGCCCCAGTCGCCCCAGCTCTACAAGCAGCTCCTGATGGTCGGCGGCCTCGACCGCTACTTCCAGATCGCCCGCTGCCTGCGCGACGAGGACCTGCGAGCCGACCGCCAGTACGAGTTCATGCAGCTCGACATGGAGATGAGCTTCGCCGATGTCGACGACGTGCTGTCGGCCGCCGAGGTCGGCGTGCTCGACGCCGCCGAAGCCGTCACCGGCGAGCGCCCAGACGCCGTCGAGCGCATGACGTGGCACGACGCCATGAACCGCTTCGGTTCCGACAAGCCCGACCTGCGCTTCGCGATGGAGCTCGTCGAACTCACCCCGATCTTCGCCGACACCGGCTTCAAGGCGTTCTCGACCGCCGAGTCGATCAAGGCGATCAAGGTCGACGGCGGCGCCGACGAGTGGGGCCGCAACAAGCTCGACGGCCTCACCGACGAGGCCAAGTCGTTCGGCGCCAAGGGCATGGTGTGGCTCAAGGTCCGCGCCGGCCTCGAGACCGCCCCCGAGGGGGCGCTCGGCTTCGAGTCGCCCGTCGCCAAGTTCCTGTCCGAGACCGAGGTGGCCGCCATCGTCGAAGCCACCGGCGCGGCCGATGGCGACCTCGTGCTCGTCATCGCCGATGCATGGCTCACCACCTGTGAGGTGCTCGGCGAGTTGCGCAACCGCATCGCCCGCCCGCCGGTGAGCGAGGGGCCCTACAAGTACCTGTGGGTCACCGACTTCCCCCTGTTCGTCGGCGTCGACGCCACCACCGGCCGTCCCAAGCCCGGTCACCACGCCTTCTGCCAGCCCCACCCCGAGGACCTCGACCTGCTCGAGAGCGACCCGATGAAGGTCCGGGCCCAGGCCTACGACCTGGTCCTCAACGGCTGGGAGCTCGGCTCGGGCTCGATCCGAATCCACGACCCGCAGCTCCAGCGGCGTGTGTTCGCCCTGCTCGGCATCTCCGACGAGGAGGCCGACCGTCGCTTCGGGTTCTTCCTCGAGCCGTTCAAGTACGGGGCGCCGCCCCACGGCGGCTTCGCCTACGGCATCGATCGTCTCTCGGCGATCCTGGCCGGCGAGGAGAACATCCGCGAGGTCATCGCCTTCCCCAAGCCGCAGTCCGGCATGGACCCGATGACCGACGCTCCGTCCGTCGTCGACGACAGCGTGCTCGGAGAGGTCGGCATCCGGGTGCTGCCGCCCGCGACCTGATTCGTCACGGTCGCGCCGGTGGGGGAAACTCCCTGGCATGACCGACACCGACAGCTCCGAACAGCCCGTCCTCTACGAGGTCGAGGGCAACGTCGCCACGATCACGCTCAACCGGCCCCACCGGTTGAACGCGATCTCGACCGAGATGCTCGACCGGCTCGGCGTCCTGCTGGCCCAAGCCGACGACGACCCCGGTGTCTGGGTGATCGTGTTGACCGGCGCCGGCAAGGGCTTCTGCTCGGGCCTCGACCTCGTCGACGCCTCGGCCGGGACCGGCATCGGCAGCGGCTCCAAGAGCGGCGGCGCCCCGCCCCTGCCGTCGACCCGCAACCTGCCGACCAACATCCTGTTCAACATCGACACCCCGGTGATCTGCGCCCTCAACGGCGCCGCCGCCGGCTACGGCCTCGACCTCGCCCTCGGTTGCGACATCCGCCTCGCCGCCACCTCGGCCAAGATCGCTCCCGGCTTCGCCAAGCGCGGCGTGGTGCCCGAGAGTGGCGGCACTTGGTACCTGCCCCGCCTGATCGGCCACGCCAAGGCCGCCGAGATCGGCTTCCTGGGCCGCACCCTCAGCGCCGAGGAAGCCGCCGGCTACGGCCTGGTCAACAAGGTCGTGGCCGACGACGAACTGCCGGGCCTGGTCGCCGAGTGGGCAGCCGAGATCGCCGGCAACGCCCCGCTGGCCATCCAATCGATGAAGCGCCTGTTCCGCCACGCCTGGACCGAGGACTTCGAGGCCCACTCCCACCACGTGCTCCTCCAGGTGATGCGCCTGTTCCAGTCGCACGACTTCAAGGAGGGCGTCGCCAGCTACATGGAGAAGCGCCCGCCGGTGTTCGAGAACCGCTGAACGTCAGCCTCAGCGGTCGGACGAGGTCAGCACCGGCTGTCGGACAGCAGCGGGTTGGCGCCCTCGCCGACCCAGACGTCGATCTCGGCCCCGATCTCCAGTGGGCGGATCTGCAGCGACAACACGTCGCCGTCGCGGCGCGCCGCGGCACGGTCGTCGCCGATCGCCTCGATGGCGAAGCCACTCCGTTCGAGCTCGTCGGCCAGGGCCGTGCCGACATCGGCGGCGTCGCGCTGCGCGCTGGCGAGGCGGACCGCCAGGCCAGCGTCGTCGGTCGCCGACGGGAGGAGATCGCCGGGCAGCTGGACACCAGAGAGCAAGCCGGCGACGGTCGCCGACCGGTCCCGAGCGGCCGGCTCGGTCTCGATCACGGGTTCGCCTGCGAGGTCGATGATCGGCGGCGCCGCCGGCTCCTCGGTCGCCGAGGTTTCCGCCACCGGTGCCTGGGTCGCGACCGACGGCGCGGTCTCGGGTGGCTGTGCCGCCTCGGGTGGCAGGGCGTCCTGGGATGGCAGCGCTGTCGCCAAGGGCGGTGCCGTGACGGGCTCGGCGGCAGGTTGCTCGGTCGCTGCTGGGGCCGTCGAGCGGCGAGCGGCGAGCGACTCGGCCTCGCGTCGGCGCATCATCCGGCGGTAGCGCAGACGGCGCACGACCTGGACGGCGAGCACGAGGAACGAGATCGCCAACCAGAGCCAGAACACGTAGACAGCGACATCGGCCTCCATGGAGATCCAACTGTAGGCCGTCCAGCAGCGATCATCCGGGACGATCTGCCCGGTGAGCGAACGCCGTGAGTTGCGAGCGGCGCTCTCAGGCCGGGCGGGCCCGGGACGGCACGGCTCGAAGCCCTCCTGGGTACCGGCCGGCGAGACGGTCGAGGGCTCCTGCCGTCGCCTGGTCCTCGGGGAGGTACACGACGAGCTGTTGGCCGTCGTCGACGCCGAGAGTGAGCGTCTCGAAGCACAGCTTCAGCTCGCCGACGTCGGGGTGCGTCAGTCGTTTGACCCCCGTCGTCTTGCGAGCCACCGGGCGGGCCTTCCAGCGTCGCTCGAACTCGTCTCCTCCCCGCTCGTGCAGATCGTTCAGCAGTGCGTCGTACGCAGAGGAGGCGCAATTCAGCACACTGCGGAGGTTGGCGACCTGCTGATCGGCCACCCGTGACCAGTCTGGGTAGTGGTCACGAGCACGTGGGTCGCAGAAGGTGTAGCGAGCGAAGTTGGGCGTCGCGGTGTCGAGGATGCCGAGGGGTCCACCGATCGGCTCGTAGCCGGCGGTCCAGGCGACGAGGTCTCCGAGTGCGTTGATCACGACGGCGGGCGCCGGTTCCAGCCGGTCGAGGATCGCCTGCACCGAGGAACGGACCGTCGTCGCCAGCGGCGCAGGCCCCGGGCACAGCTCGGGTGACGACGTGAAGGCCGCAAGCCGCTTGAGATGGTGGCGTTCCTCTTCGCTCAGACGCAGCGCCTCTGCCAGGGCGGCGATGATCGCGCCGGACGGATTCCGGTCGCGTCCTTGTTCGAGACGGATCAGGTAGTCGACGCTCACGCCCGCAATGGTTGCGAGTTCGGAACGGCGGAGCCCGGGCGTGCGCCGGCGCCCAACGGAGGGCAGGCCGACTTCGACGGGCGTGATGGACTCCCTCCGGGCCCGCAGGAACGAGCCGAGTTCGTTGTCGGGCACTCCGGTCTCCGGCATCGGCCCATCATGACCGATCGTCGACGCCTGAGCGTGGCCTTGCGAGGGCCAGGGTCCGCCCGGTCTTCCTGGCGCCGTCGGTGACCTTCATCGTGTCGTGCATGACCAACCCACCAACCACCGTCCCGCCGTCCGACTCCCCGGAGCCGACTCCGCCCGGTCTCCCGCTCTCGCCCGGCAGGTGGACCCTCGACGCCGCCCACTCCAGCGTCTCGTTCTCGATCCGCCACCTCGGCATCTCCAAGGTCCGGGGCACCTTCAACTCGTTCCGAATCGACACCTGGATCGGCGGCAGGCTCGATCAGTGTCGAGTCGAGGCGGTGATCGACGTCGCGTCGATCGACACCGGCAACGCCGATCGAGATGCCCACACCCTCGCACCGGACCTCCTCGACGTGTCTCGTCGACCCGAGCTCCGGTTCGTGTCGACGGAGGTGGTCGAGCACGGTGCCGAGTGGATCCTGCACGGAACGCTGTCGATCGGCGACGTCACCCGGCCGGTGTCCCTCGACCTGGCCGTCGGCGGTGTCGAGGTCTTCCCGGTCGACGGGACGACCCACGCCGGCCTGGAACTCCGGGGAAGCATCGACCGCCACGACTTCGGACTGCACTTCGGTGTGGTCGATCCAGGGCTGGGTCGACGGGTCGACGTCGAGTTCGACGTCCAGCTCGTCGCCCCCGGCGGTTGAGCGCCAGCACCCCTCGGGGACGAGCTCGCCCGCTCGAACGGTGGGCACGGAACGTTAGCCTCGCCGGATGGCGGACGATCTGTTCTCCCACGCAGCGAAGCAACGCCTCGAGGCGCGCGCCCCGCTCGCCGCCCGTCTGCGACCGCGGTCGCTGGACGACGTGGTGGGTCAGCGCAAGCTCCTCGGACCGAACGGGACGCTGCGTCGCCTGGTCGACGCCGACCGGCTGTCATCCGCGATCCTGTGGGGGCCGGCCGGCACCGGCAAGACCACCTTGAGTCGCCTCGTCGCCGAGGCGTCGTCGAAGCACTTCGTGCAGCTCTCGGCGGTGTCGGCGTCGGTGAAGGACGTGAGGGCGGTGATCGCCGAGGCCAACGATCGGCTGGGCGCCCACGGACAGGGCACCATGCTCTTCCTCGACGAGGTCCACCGCTTCAACAAGGCCCAGCAGGACGCCCTGCTCCCGGCGGTCGAGACCGGGGTGCTGACCCTGATCGGGGCCACCACCGAGAACCCCTTCTTCGAGGTCAACGCCCCGCTCCGGAGCCGCTCGACCCTGTTCCGGCTCGAAGCGCTCGAGCCCGAGGACCTCGAGGTGCTCCTGCGGCGGGGCCTCGCCGCCGAGCGGGCCGAGGGCGACGACGACGCGGTCGCCTACCTGGCCTCGCGGGCCGCCGGCGACGGTCGCCAGGCGCTCACCACCCTCGAGGTGGCGGTGGCCCTCGCCGCGTCCGAGGCCGAGGCCGGCGGCGCCGACCTCGCCGTCGACGTCCCCCGGGTCACCCTCGCCCACGCCGAGTCGGCGACCGACCTGAAGTCGCTGCGCTATGGCCGCGACGAGCACTACGACATCGTCAGCGCCTTCATCAAGAGCATCCGGGGCTCCGACCCCGACGCCGCCATCTACTGGCTCGCTCGGATGCTGTCGGCGGGGGAGGACCCCCGATTCATCGCCCGCCGCATCGTCGTGTCGGCCTCGGAGGACATCGGTATGGCCGACCCGATGTCGCTGCTCGTGGCCGACGCCGCCGCCCGGGCCGTCGAGTTCGTCGGCCTCCCCGAGGCCCGGATCAACCTCGCCCAGGCGGTCGTCCACCTGGCGACCGCGCCGAAGTCGAACCGCTCCTACGCCGCCCTCAACGCGGCGATGAGCGACGTGCAGAACCTGCCGGCCGGCGAGGTGCCGATGCACCTGCGCGACGCCCACTACTCCGGCGCGTCGTCGCTCGGCCACGGCAAGGGCTACGCGTCTCCCCACAACGTCGACGAGGGATGGCTCGACCAGGACTATCGCCCGAGCGAGGTCGCCGAGCGGGTCTACTACGAGCCCACCGACCGCGGTTACGAGGGCGGACTACGGTGGGGGGCTCCATGACGATCACCGAATTCGCGGCGGTCGTGGTCGCACTCGCCGTGGTGGCGACCTCGGTCTTCTTGATCACCGCCGTCAACAACCTCAACAACACCCTCGCCAAGCTCGAGTCGACCGCCAATCAGCTTCGCGACGAGGGCATCGGCGCCTTCCGCGACCTCCGTCAGCTCGTCGCCGACGCCGATGCCGAACTCGACAAGGTCGACCAGGTCCTCGACCGGGCCGACCAGGCGACCACGGCGATCTCCGAGACCAGTCGTCGCACCCACGAGGCAGTACAGGATCCGGTGATCCGCTCTCTCGCTGTCGCGTCGGGCACCTCGAAGGTGGCCAGGACCTGGCTCGGACGGAAGCGCAAGTCGTGAACTTCCTCGCTGCCTTCCTGTTCCGCCGCTTCCGGTGGATGGCGCTCGGCTGGGTGGTCAAGAACGTCGCCCGGCGAGGGGTCGGTCGCTCGGTCGACCAAGCCGGCGCCGAGGTGAAGGCCCGCATCGACGACCGCCTGCCCGCCCCAGTGCGATCCGCCGCCGGCAAGGTCGGCGTCGACCTCGCCGACCTCGGCGGCCGGGTCGGCGGCCCGGCACTCGTCGCTCGCGAACAGAGCCGTCGGATGGGCACCGCCGCCGCCGTCACCGCCCGCTCCGGTCGGCGAGCTGCCGCCGTGCCTGGCCGCGTCCGTCGCCGGGCTGTGGATGTCGCCGCCGAAGCCCGTCGCCAGCTCGACGCCGAGGTCGACGACGCCTCACGTCGCCTCCGGTCCCAGGCCGCCGGCCACGCCACCGGGCCGGCCGCCGCCACCGAGGCCCTGCTCGATCTGCGCCACGACGCCCGACGGGCCGACGAACCCCTGCCCGAGGTGCCCGACGAGGTCGATCGCGGCCGCCGACGGGCCCGTCGCTCGCTACCCGCTCCCGAACAACCCCGGGTGCAGCGGACCTATCGGCCGCCGACGAAGCCGTGGGATCGGCCCTTGCGTCGCCGGGTGCCGGCCCGGAAGTCTCGCGACGGAGGCGACCAGGGCGGATAGTCTCGGGCGGGTATGAACGCCAACGAGCTGCGCCGCGCCTTCGTCGAGTTCTTCACCGAACGCGACCACGTCCAGATTCCTTCGGCCAGTCTGATTCCTCACGACGCGACCCTGCTGTTCGTCAACGCGGGCATGGTGCCGTTCAAGCCCTACTTCGTGGGGGAGGAGAAGCCTCCGGCGCCTCGGGCGGTCAGCGTCCAGAAGTGCGTGCGGGCCGGTGGCAAGCACAACGACCTGGACGAGGTCGGTCGCACCGCCCGCCATCTCACGTTCTTCGAGATGCTCGGCAACTTCAGCTTCGGTGACTACTTCAAGGAGACGGCGATCCCCCAGGCGTGGGAGTTCTTCACCGAGGTCCTCGAGCTCGACCCCGAGCGACTCTGGGTGACGGTCCACCTCAGCGACGACGAGGCCGAGGAGATCTGGGCCAACGACGTCGGCGTGCCCCGAGAGCGCATCCAGCGCCTCGACGAGGACAACTGGTGGCGCATGGCCGACACCGGCCCCAACGGCCCGTGTTCGGAGATCTTCTGGGACAAGGGGCCCGAGTACGGCCCCGAGGGCGGTCCGGCCAACCCCGAGGCCGACGAGCGCTACGTCGAGATCTGGAACCTCGTGTTCATGCAGTTCGAGACCGACGAGTCGGGCGAGTCCAAGCCGCTGCCCAAGCCGTCGATCGACACCGGTGCCGGCCTCGAGCGGATCCTGAGCGTGCTCCAGGGCAAGGACTCGGTCTTCGAGATCGACGAGATGGCCCGCCTGATCGCCGTGGCGTCGGAGGTCACCGGCCACGAGCTCGGCACCGACGACGACGGCGACCTCGCCCTGCGGGTGCTGGCCGAACACGCCCGCACCATGACGTTCCTGATCTCCGACGGGGTCTTCCCGTCCAACGAGGACCGGGGCTACGTGCTGCGCCGCATCATGCGCCGCGCCATCCGCTTCGCCTACCTGCTCGGCGTCACCGACCTCGTCACCCCGACCCTGGTCGACGCGGTCGTCGACATCATGGGCGCCGACTACCCCCAGCTCGTGTCGAGCCACGACCTGGTCCGGTCGGTCGTCGAGCGTGAGGAGACCCAGTTCCGGCGCACCCTCGCCAACGGTCTCAAGATCCTCGACGACAACCTGGCCGAGGTGCCCTCCGGCGGCGAGGTCGACGGCTCGGTCGCCTTCCTGCTCCACGACACCTACGGCTTCCCCTACGAGGTGACCGAAGAGGTCGCCTCCGAGCGTGGGCTGACCGTCGACCGGGCCGGCTTCGACACCGAGATGGCCGCGCAGCGCGAACGGGCGAAGGCCGGCCGCAAGGACGTGCGTCAGGCCGCCGACTTCGAACTGGTCACCGCCATCGCCGACGAGCACGGCCTCACCGAGTTCGTCGGCCGCGAGGCCGAGACCGACGTCGAGGCCAAGGTCCTCCTCGTCACCGGCCAGGGCACCGACACCGTGTCGGTCTTCCTCGATCGCACGCCGTTCTACGCCGAGTCCGGCGGCCAGATCGGCGACACCGGCACGATCACGACCGAGACCGGCACCGCCGAGGTGCTCGACGCCGTCTACGCCATCCCCGGCGTGGTCCGCCACATCGTCGAGATCACCGGCGACCTCGTGCCCGGCTCGGCGGCGGTCGCGTCGATCGACGTCGAGCGGCGCGACGCCATCCGGCGCAACCACACCGCCACCCACCTGCTCCACTGGGCGCTGCGCGAGGTGCTCGGCGACCACGTCCAGCAGCAGGGTTCCCACGTCGGGCCCGACCGGCTCCGGTTCGACTTCTCCCACTTCGAGCCGGTCACCGCGTCCCAGATCGCCGCCATCGAGGACCTCACCAACGCTCAGGTCCTCTCCAACGACGCGGCCGACCATCGGGAGATGACCAAGAACGAGGCCACCGAGATGGGGGCCATCGCCTTCTTCGGCGACAAGTACGGCGACCTCGTCCGCGTCCTCAAGGCCGGTCCGTCGCTCGAGTTCTGCGGCGGCATCCACGTCCGGGCGCTCGGCGACATCGGCCTGGTCAAGATCGTGAGCGAGGGCTCGATCGGCTCGAACCTTCGCCGCATCGAGGCCGTCACCGGCACCGGCGCCATCGACCTGCTGCGGACCTCGGAGCGGACGGTCGACCAGGTCGCCGAGGCCGTCAACGTGCCCCGCGCCGAGGTGCTCGACGGTGTGTCGAAGCGTGTCGGCGAGCTCAAGGACCTCAAGGCCGAACTGGCCGAGCTCAAGCGTCAGGTCGCCGCCTCGAAGGCCGGCGAACTCGCGTCGAGCGCGGTCGACGGCATCGTGATCGCCCGGGTCGACGGCGTGAGCCGCGACGACCTCAAGGAGATGGCGACCTCGCTGCGCGACCAGGGCGACGTCAAGGCCGTCGTGCTCGGCGGCGCCCCCGACGGCGGTGGCGCGGCCCTGATGTCGGCTGTCACCCCCGACAGCGGGCTCCACGCCGGCGAACTGATCGCCGACGCGTCGAAGTTGATCAAGGGCGGGGGCGGCAAGGCCGCCGACTTCGCCATGGCCGGCGGCAAGGACCCGTCCGGGATCGACGCCGCCCTCGACGCCGCCCGCGCCGCTGCCGGCCTGTCCTGAGGTCGCACCCCTGAGCGACCGGATCACCCAGGCTTTCGCCTCGCGCCGCGCCGTCGGCATCGACCTCGGATCCAAGCGGATCGGCCTCGCCGTGTGCGATGCCGGCGGCCTGCTGGCGACCCCGTTCGAGACGGTCGACCGCGCCGGTGACGAGTCGGTCGAACACGGCCGGATCCTCGCAGTGGCAGCCGAGATCGACGCCGTGGCCCTCGTCGTCGGCCTGCCGATCGACCTGGCCGGCGACGAGGGGCCGGCGGCCCGCAACGTCCGCAACGAGGTCCGGCGGCTGACCAAACGGGTCCGCCGGGCCGGGCTGGCCGAACGGCTCACCGTCGCGGTGCAGGACGAACGCCTGACCACCGCCGAGGCCCACCGCTCCCTCGACGACGCCGGCCATCGTGGCGATCGGCGCGACCTGATCGACCAGCTCGCCGCGGCCCGCATCCTCCAGGGCTGGCTCGACGCCGGCTGCCCCGGCCTCGCCGCCTCCGATCGCTAGGATCTGCCCGTGCCCGTGTTCGACCAGGACGACACCACCGCCGACCGCACCGTCACGACGGGGAGCGACGTCGTCGCCGGCCTCCTCGAGGTCGACGCGCCGACCGAGCTGGTGGACGACGCCGACCTCGGCTGGGACGACGACGAGTACGTCACCATTCGCCCGGCCTGGTGGCGGGTAGGGCGGGGTCTACTCATCCTCGCCGTGATCGCCTTCGGGGTCTGGACCGCCTACCAGGCGGGTCGCGGTTGGTTCGACCGTCAACTCGACCCCGAGGGCGAGCAGGGCGAGGCGATCACCGTCATCGTCGAGTCGGGATCGACCACCTCCGACATCGCCCGGCTCCTCGAGTCGCTCGACATCATCCCCAACAGCACCTTCTTCCGGTACTACGTGCAGTGGACCGGCGAGCAGGAGTTCCAGGCCGGCGAGTACGAGATCCCGGTCAACTCCTCTGTCGACGAGGCGATCGCCGTCCTCGTCGAGGGGCCCAAGCCCCAGCAGTACGAGCGGTTCACGATCCGCGAGGGTCTGTGGATCGACGAGATCATCCCCGACATCGCCTCCCAGCTCGACAACGTCACCGAGGCCCAGCTGTGGGCGGCGCTCGACAGCGGCGCGATCCCGGCCCGCTACCGCCCGGACGGCGTCGCCAGCTACGAGGGGTTGCTGTTCCCCGACACCTACGAGGTCAACGCCGAGGCCACGGCCGAGGAGGTCCTCCTCAAGATGGCCAACGAATTCACCAGCGTCACCGGCGACCTCGGCTACGGCGGCGCCGACACCCTGATCGGCTACTCGGCCTACGAGGTGTTGATCGTGGCCTCCCTGATCGAGGCCGAGACCCGTGTGCCCGAGGAACGCCCCCAGGTCGCCAGCGTCATCTACAACCGCCTCCGCGAGCAGTGGCCGCTGGGCATCGACGCCACCTGCATCTACGGCGTCGGCGACCGCCAGGTGCAGCTCACCAACGAGATCCTGCAGGCCGAGGGCCCCTACAACTGCCGCAACGTCGTCGGCCTGCCTCCCACGCCGATCAACGCCCCGTCGGAGTCGTCGCTCGCCGCTGCCCTCAACCCGGCCGAGTCGACCTTCATGTACTACGTCCTCACCGACCCCAGCGGCGCTCACACCTTCGCCACCACCGACGAGGAGTTCGCCGAGGCCAAGGCGATCTGCGTCGAGCTCGACCTCGGCTGCGGCTGACGTGCCCGAACAGCCCCCGATCACCGGTGCCACCCGGGTGGCCGCCGTCATCGGTCACCCGGTCCGTCATTCGCTCTCGCCCACGCTCCACAACGCCGCCTTCGCCGCCACGGGCCTCGACTGGCGCTACGTGGCGCTCGAGGTCGGGCCCGACGACGGGGCGCGAGCGATCGATGCGGTGCGAACGCTCGGCATCGGCGGCCTCTCGGTCACCATGCCCCACAAGGACGCCGTCGTCGGCGCCGTCGACCGCACGACGGCCGCCGTCGACGCCCTCGGCGCCGCCAACACGATCTTCTGGGACGGGGACCGGGTCGTTGCCGACAACACCGACGGCGACGGCCTGGTCAACTCCCTGGCCGACGAGGTCGGAGCCCGCCTCGCCGGGCTCCACGTGGCCGTCGTCGGCGCCGGGGGAGCCGCTCGCGCCATCATCGACGCCGTCGGCCGACGCGGAGCCGAACGCATCTCGGTGATCAACCGCTCGGCCGAACGGGGCGCCCTGGCCGCCGCCGTGCACCCCGCTGCGTATCTGGCCGACGCCACGGTGATCCGCACGGCCGACGTGGTGATCAACGCCACCTCGGTCGGCATGGGGGCCGGCCCGGACGACGATCCGTCCGCCGTGCTCCCCTTCGATCCCGCCCTGTTGTCGGCCGATCACCTGGTCGCCGACATCGTCTACAAGCCGCTGGTCACCCCACTCCTGGCCGCCGCCGCCGAGATCGGTTGCACGACGGTCGGCGGGGTCGGCATGCTGCTCCACCAGGCCGCCCTCCAGTTCCAGCGCTGGACCGGCGTCGACGCGCCGCTCGACGCGATGCGGGCCTCGGTCGCCCATCTCCTCGACGAAAGCTGACCGCGCGCTCACGATCCCGACGTCGGTGCCGAAAGGACCAAGACCACCGACGAGGGAGGCAAAGCATGTTGCAGGGATCGCTCGAGGATTTCTCGCTCGACGAGGTGCTCGGCCTCGTGGCCAGCACGAACAAGACCGGTGAACTCCGGGTCGACGGCGACCGTGGGAACGGGCGCGTCTGGCTCGATGGCGGCGAGCTCGTCGCCGGCTCGTGCTCGATCGACGCGGATGGCGCTGCCACATCGACCGCCGCCTCGGCCGGCACCGGCGAGGATCGGCCCATCGCCGACACGATTTTTGAGTTGCTGCGGTTCCGGAGCGGCTCGTTCTCGTTCATCTCGGGCATCGAGCTCCCCAGCGATGATCGCCACGACGTCGACGAGGTCCTGGCGGCCGCGTCGAAGCGGGTCGAGGAGTGGACGGCGATCGAGGCGGTCGTGCCGTCGCTCGACCACGTCGTGCGCCCCGCCGACGAGCTCGACGCCGAGACGGTCACCCTCGACCGCGACGACTGGCGGACCCTCGTCGCCGTCGGCGAGGAACGACGGATCGGTGCCGTCATCGAGCGCCTCGGCCTCGACGAGGTCGCGGGCTCGCGTCGACTCAAGGACCTCGTGGAGCGTTCGCTGCTCACCGTGGGCGACGCAGCCGTGGCCCAGTTGACGACGCCGACGGTCTCGGCCCTGTCGACCGCGCCGACCCCCGTCGCGGAGATCGCCC
>JAWSVN010000015.1:0-6258 GCA_033851875.1 Acidimicrobiales bacterium | reverse complement strand
CCGCCGAGGTGCCCACCGCCGAGGTGCCTGACGCGCTCTCACCGTTCAGCGCCGGTGCCGACGCCGACACTCCCGTCGAGCTCGCCCCGCCGTCGCCCGGCGAGATCGAGGACTTCGGGACCAAGCTCGATGAGCCATTCGACCCGACCGCCCTCGTGGTCGAGGACCCCGCCTCGCTCGTCAGCGAAGGCGACGAGCACAGCCTGCTGATGCGCTATCTCAAGAGTGACTCCTGAGGTGATCCTCGCCCTCGTCTTCTTCGTCGGCGGCATCATCATCGGGCCCTGGCTCGGCGTCGTCGCCGACCGGGCCGAAGATCGGGAACGTCCCGAACTCGACCATCGCTGTGTGACCTGCCGGAGCTCGCTCGGCGGCATTGCGGCGTTGATCCCGGTTCGCAGCTGGTTCCTGAGGTGCCCGAACGACCCCGCCCATCCGGCGTGGCGCTACCCGGTGATCGACCTCGGTGTCGGCCTCGCCCTCGCCGCCGCAGCGTGGCGGTTCGGTTGGAGCTGGCAGCTGGGACCCTACGCGCTCTTCTTTGCTGCCCTGGTGGTGATGTCGGTCATCGACGCCGAGACCCATCTGCTGCTCAACGTGTTCACCTGGCCGACCGCGGCGGTCGGCTTGTTCCTCGTGCTCTTCCTGAGCGGACCCAACGACCACGCCGACGGCATCTGGGCCGCGATCGTCGGTGGTGCCTTCTTCGGCGGGATCCTGATGGTCATGCACCTGGCCTACCCGCCCGGCCTCGGTCGCGGAGACGTCAAGATGGCGCTGTCGCTCGGACTGTTCCTCGGCTGGCTCGGAACCTCGCCGCTCGAGGCGATCGCCCTCTCGGTCTGGGCTCTCATGCTCGCCTCGCTCGGCACCGCCCTGTTCGGGATCGGACGCCGCATCGTCCAGGGAGTGAAGGCGGAGGTCCCGATGGGACCCGCCCTCGCCGCCGGCACCGCCGTGGTCGTCCTCGCCCCCGGCGTCTTCGTCGGCACGCTCTAACCTGGGACGGGTGCCCGACCTGATCACCGAACCGGTCCCACTGCCCGACGGACGTTCGTATCCCGTCCTCGTGGGCGACGGCGCCCGCCACGAACTGGCCTCGCTCATCCCCGACGGGGTGCGCCGGGTCGCCATCGTCACCCAGGAGGGCATCGGTGTCGAGGTCGACCCCGGCGTCGAGCATCGCGTCTTCCACGTGCCCGACGGCGAAGCGGCCAAGCGGCTGTCGGTCGTCGAGGACCTGGCCCGCCAGTTCGCAACCTGGGGCATGACCCGCAACGATCTCGTCGTCGCCGTCGGCGGGGGAGTGGTCACCGACCTCGGTGGCTTCGTCGCCGCCTCGTACCACCGCGGCATCCGGGTGATCCACGTCGCCACGTCGCTCCTGGCGCAGATCGACGCTGCCATCGGCGGCAAGTGCGGGGTCAACCTCCCCGAGGGCAAGAACCTCGTCGGCGCGTTCTGGCAGCCGAGCGGCGTGATCTGCGACACCGAGGTCCTCGCGACCCTGCCGCGGGGCGAGTACCTGGCGGGCATGGGTGAGCTCGCCAAGTACCACTTCCTCGGCGGTGGCCGCCTCGACGAACTCCCCCTCGACCAACGGGTGGCGGCCTGTGTGCGCATCAAGGCCGACGTGGTCGCCGCCGACGAGCGAGAGGGCGGCCTGCGGGCGATCCTCAACTACGGCCACACCCTCGGACACGCCCTCGAGACCGCCACCGTCGATGCCGAGGGTGCTTACACGATCCGTCACGGCGAAGCGGTGGCCAAGGGACTCCTCTACGCCGCCGAACTCGGCCGGGCCCTGGGCCGCATCGACGACGATCGGGTCGAGGAGCACTACCGGGTGCTCGCCGCCTACGAGCTCGATCCCCACCTGCCGAAGGGGCTCGACCTCGACGAGATCGTCGACCTGTTCGCCCGTGACAAGAAGGCGCTCGACGGCGTCACCTTCGTCCTCGACGGGCCCGACGGCGTCGAGCCGGTGCGCATCGACGACCGTGGTCTGCTGCGTCGCACCCTCGACCTGGTGCCGTGATCGACCTGTCGGCCCCGCTCCCGACGATGGATCGGGCGGCCCGCCTCGAACGGGTCCGCGCCCAGCTCACCGCCCACGATCTCGACGCAATGTGGGTCACCACGCCGGTGAACGTTCGCTGGCTCACCGGCTTCGTCGCGTCGAACGCAGCGGTGATGGTGACCCTCGACGACGTCGTCGTCGCCACCGACGACCGGTATCGGACCCAGCTCGCCGCCGACCTCGAGCGGTTCGGACTCGCCGAGCTCGTCACCCCGGTCATGGCCCCCAACTTCGAGCCGGCCTTCGCCGGACTCGACGGCACCACGATCGGGGTCGAGGCCGACCACCTGACGATGGCGGCACGAGCCCAGCTCGATCAGTGGGTCGACGCCACCATCGAACCGACCAACGGTTCCGTGGCCGGGCTCCGCCAAGTGAAGGAACCGGCCGAGGTCGCTCGCCTCGAACGAGCCGCCGCCATCGCGGATGTCGCCCTGGCCGAACTGTTCACCACCGTCGAGGTCGGCGACACCGAACGCGACCTCGCCCGTCGGATCGAGCGCCACATGCTCGATCTGGGCGCCGAGGACCGCAGCTACGAGACGATCGTCGCCACGGGTCCCAACGCCGCCCTGCCCCACGCCCGTCCGAGCGGCCGGGCGATCGAAGCCGGTGACTTCCTGCTGATCGACGTCGGCGCCAAGGTCGACGGGTACGGCTCCGACATGACCCGCACGATCGTCGTCGGCGCCGAACCGACCGACGAGCAACGTCGCTGGTGGCACGCCGTCGAGGCGGCCCAGGCCGCCGGTGTGGCCCTCGTGGCGGCCGGGGTCGAGGTCCTCGCCGTCGACCAGCGATGCCGCGAAGTCCTCGCCGAACACGACCTCGCCGAGGCCTTCATCCACGGCACCGGACACGGCATCGGCCTGGAGATCCACGAGCAGCCCATCGTGTCGCCCCGCTCGGTCGGTATCCTTCCCGCCGGTCTGGTGGTTACCGTCGAACCCGGCGTCTACCTCCCAGGCCAGGGGGGCGTGCGCATCGAGGACTCGGTGGTCGTCACCGACGACGGGTGTCGACCGATCACCCGCAGCCCCAAGACGATCACCCCGCCGGCCTGAGCCGGCCCCGCACCAACCGTCTGCGAACGGAGCACCCATGGCCACCATCAGCACCAACGACTTCAAGAACGGCATGACGCTCGATCTCGACGGCGACCTCATGCAGGTCCAGGCCTTCCAGCACGTCAAGCCCGGTAAGGGCGGGGCCTTCGTCCGCTCGACGCTGAAGAACGTGCGCTCGGGCGCCGTGATCGATCGGACCTTCCGGGCCGGCGAGAAGGTGGAGCGAGCCTTCATCGAGAAGGGCGACTACCAGTACCTCTACCGAGAGGGAACCGACTTCGTGGTGATGGACAACGAGAGCTACGAACAGGACAACGTGACCGAGGTCGCGATGGGCGACGCCGCGAACTACATCGTCGAGGGCTCGACGGTCACCCTGCTCAAGTACGGCACCGAGGTGATCGGCACCGACCTGCCGGCGTCGGTCGAACTCGACATCACCGAGACCGAACCCGGCGTCCAGGGCGACCGGGTCTCCGGTGCCCGCAAGCCCGCCACCCTCGAGACCGGCCTCGTGATCCAGGTGCCGTTGTTCGTCGAGACCGGCGACCGGGTGAAGGTCGACACCCGCTCCGGCGACTACATCACCCGAGCCTGAGTCGAGCGACCATGACCACCGATCCCGTCCTTCGCGGCGCCGGCCGCCGCGAAACTCGTGAGCGAGCCGTCGAACTCGGCTACGAGGCCCTCCAGCGGGGCCTCGACGTCGACGCCCTCCTCGCCACGCTCACCCTCGCCCCCGACGACTACACCGTCGACCTCCTGCGATGGACCGAGGAGGAGCAGGCCGCGAGCGACGCACGCATCCAGGACAAGGCCACCGGCTGGACCCTTGGCCGCATGCCCCGACTCGACCTGCTGATCATGCGGCTCGCCGTCGCCGAGCTCGTGCGCGGGACGACCCCGCGCGGGGTCGTGCTGGCCGAAGCGACCGAGCTGGCGTCGCGATACTCGACCGAGTCGTCGGGGCGCTTCGTCAACGGCGTCCTCTCGGCCATCGCCCGCGATCTCGACGGGGGCCACACGGCCGTTCCCGGCTGAGGAATCTCCCCCGACCTCAGCCTGCCGAAGGGCCCGTCATCGGACGGTCCGTGGCAACCATGAGGATTCGACACAAGAAATCCGTCAAGGAAATCGGCGGCAGCGACGACAACGTCTTCGATGTTGCGTTCACCCTCCGCCACCCGATCGACCCTCCGTCGAGCGCTCGCAGTGGGTGCCGCGGTGGCGGCCGGCCTCTCGACGGTCACGGCCCCACCGGTCGGCGCCGAGACGGCGTCGCCGTCGACCGCCTCGCTCCAGGCCGCAAGTTCCTCCGGCACCTGGCTCGACACCTGGGATCGGTCCGCCGTCGTGTCGGCCTACGACGCCGAATACGGCAAGACCACCCCCGCGATGAACTGGACCGGCAACCGTGGGTCGTGCACCGCCGGCACGACGTCCACCGCGTTCCGCAACGCGACCGTCGAGCGCGTCAACTACTTCCGGGCCATGGCCGGAGTGCCCGCCACGGTGGCCGAGAACGCGACGCTGAGCGCCAACGCGCAGGCGTCCGCCCTCATGATGAGCGCCAGCGGGCGGCTCGACCACTATCCGTCCCAGTCGGTCTTCGACTGCTGGACCCAGACCGGCTACAACGCGGCCGGGAGCTCCAACCTCCATCTCGGCCGCTCGGGTCCCGAGGCGATCACCGACTACATCCACGACTTCGGCGCCAACAACGTCAGCGTCGGGCACCGCAACTGGATCCTCCATCCGCCCCTGGCCGAGGTCGGCACCGGCGACCTGCCCTCGAGCGGGGGTTGGGCCTCGAACTCGCTTTGGGTGATGGAGGATGCGTTCGCCCCCAACCCGGCCATCCGGCAGAGCGAGGGATGGGTGGCGTGGCCCAATGAAGGGTACGTACCCGGTGACCTGGTCTTCGATCGCTGGTCGTTGAGCCTCGACCAGGGCGACTTCACCAACGCCTCCGTCACGGTTCAGCGCGACGGCCAGACCTTGCCGGTCGCCCTCGAGTACCGCAGCGACAGCGGCTATGTGAACTACGCACCCAACCCCTCGGTCGTGTGGACCGTCGGCGGGGTCGACACCGACCCGGCCGTCGACACGGCCTACGACGTCACCGTCACCGGCGTTCGTCTCGGCGGTCAGGCCCGCACGTTCTCCTACACGGTGGTGATCCTCGGCGCCCAGCCTGCGCTCTCGAGCTCCCAGGCCGCCGACCTCGAGGCGTTCATCGATCGGGCGCACCGTGACTTCCTCGGCCGTCCGGCCACCGCCACCGAGCTGTCCCAAGGCGTGAACCGACTCGCCAACGGCACCAGCCGCTACGACTTCGTGCTCGAACTGGCCGGCAGCGACGAGTGGACGGCCAACGTCGTCGACGACCTCTACGACGACACGCTCGGCCGCAGCGCCGACACCGGCGGCCGCGCCTACTGGGTCAGTCGTCTCCAGCAGGGCATGTCGGTCGCCGAGGTCGCCGCAGCCTTCTACGGCAGCCCCGAGTACGTGGCCAACGAGGGCGGCGAGTTCGAGACCTGGCTTGTCGACCTCTACGCCGAACTGCTCGACCGGTCGCCCGACCAGGGGGGCATCGCCTTCTGGATCGACCAGGCCGAGCTCCGCGGCTCGAGCAGCGTCGCCCACGACTTCTACCAGTCGAAGGAGTCGCGGGAGACCCGGGTGATCCGCCTCTACCAGACGTTCCTCGGGCGCAATCCGGACGCCGGTGGCCTCGAGTTCTGGTCCGAGCGGCTCGGCGACGGCAACGACCTCGCCCTCGCCGCCCAGCTCGCCGCATCCGACGAGTACTTCGTCGCCAGCTGAGTGCTTCCAGCTGAGACGGTTCCATCGGAGCGTCTCCAGCTGAATTTCGTTGCTCGCCGAACTTCTCTGGCGCCGTCGACGTCCGATAGGAGGTAGACGGCCAATTCGGGTCGCTGTCACCAGTGCGCCAACTCCGGCTGCCACACTCGTCGTGGGCGGATGCGCCGATCGAGACGGCGACACAGAGGGATGCAGATGAGCGAACACCACGAACCCCCACAGCGACCGACTCCTCCGTCGCGTCCCGGCGCCCAGCCGCCGACTCCGCCTCCTGCTGCGCCG
>JAWSVN010000014.1:0-26153 GCA_033851875.1 Acidimicrobiales bacterium | reverse complement strand
GACCCACACCGCCGCCGCCTCCGTTCGGGCCCGGTCGTAGGCGGGGAACGGGCACCGGATGAACTCGGGGTCGAAGACGTCGATCAGGTCGGCCACGACATTGATCGTGCCCGCAACTGCATGCCGTGTCTAGTAAGTCACAGACATCGATCGCTCCCCGGCGGTGTCACCTCTCGGCCGCTGCTGCCCCGGACGGCATCTCGAATCCGAAGAAGCCGGCGAGGTGGGCGATCCGGCCGTCGGAGTCGATCACGGCGACGTCGATGCCGTCGAGCAGCACCGTGCCGTCGGGTCCGACCATCTCCCACCCCCAGCGGACGAGGTCGTGGTGGGCGTCGACGCCGCCCTTCTGCCGGAACGAGCTCCCGGCGTAGGTGACGTGGAAGGCGGCGAACATCTCGGTCAGTTCGGCGTGACCCGTCACCGCAGCCAGGGGGTCGGAGGAGGTGGCGTCGGCGGCCCACGTCCGCTCGACGGCGGCGAGGCGGTCGGCGTCGTCGGTGGCGTTCCAGCAGGCGAAGTAGCCGTCGATCACCGCCTGATGATCGGCAGTGTCGGTGGTCGTGACAGTCGCGGTCTCAGTCATGCACACATCGTCGAACGACGTGACCGGCCTGGCGATGACGTCTCGCGTCATGCCGGGCCGACGTCTTGTCAGGCCGGCTTGCCGTCTGCGACCATCGGCGGCCGGTCCGGCGACCAGCGGCGGACGCCGCGTCCAGAGGGGATCAGCACATGCCGGATTCGGCCTACACCTTGCCCGAGGTCAACGACGACGAATTGCTGGAGCTCGAGGCGGCCATCCAGGACGCACAGCGGCGCCGGTCGATCGACGGCCTCAACGTCTTCGGCTTCGGCGAGGTCAGCATGGCGGTCGGCTGGCCCACCGCCGAACCGCGCTTCATCGCCAAGCGGATGCTGCCGATGCGCGATGCGCGGGCCGTCACCGAACCCCTCGACGCCATCGACGCGTTCGCCCAGCGCCTGCGCGACGCCGGCGGCCGGGTGCTGCCCTACGAGACCCGGAGCATCCAGCGTCCCGACGGCAACCACGTCGGCTACGTCGTCCAACCGATCGTGCCCAAGGAGCAGCTGGCCGAGACCGTGCTGGCCACCGAGACGCCCGAGGCGGGACACCCCCTCCTCGTCGCCGTGAGGGACTTCGTCGCGACCTGCACCGACGACGACCTCGCCCTCGACGCCCAGGTGCCCAACTTCGCCTGGCGGGACGGCGAGGTGTGGCTGCTCGACATCACCTCCCCCGCCGGCTTCGAGGGCGACGAGCTCGCCTACCCCCTCGCCGAACTCACCGAGCAGCTCGTGCCGCGGGTGCTGCGCCCGCTGCTCGCCAAGGCCACCGTCGACATCTTCTCCCTCTACCGAGGTCGAGCCGGGGCCCTCACCCAGGTGGCGGTGTTCCTCCACCGGGTGAAGGCCGATGCGTGGGTCGGGCCGGCGATCGAGACGTTCAACGAGGTGCTCGACGAGCCGATCGACCCGGCCGAGGTCGAAGCCCGCTGGGAACGCAACGTGAAGGACTTCCCGAAGATCAAGTTCCTCGTTCGACTGCAGCGGGCCTGGCAGGAGAAGGTGCGCCGCACCCCGTTCGAGTACCTGATCACCGACAGCTTCACCGGCGAGGTTCTCTGACCGGAGACCGGCGCGCGAGGATGTCGAGATGGACGAGCTTCGCGCTGCGCTGACGGCGTTCGCTGCCCAACAGATCGTGCGATGCCGCCACCTCGGCCTCGATCTCGCGCCCTACCCGATCGGACACGTCGCCTACCGGACCGACGATCTCGACGAGTACGTCCGGATGCGCGACGAGATCGCACACCACTGCGTCGCCAACGTCGAGAACGAGTGGAGCGGCCGGCCGATCTCCAAACTCCTCCTGCGCGAGCCGCTACGGGTCAGCGACCACCACTCGATCCCGCTGATCGAGTTGATCCCGCCGCCGCATCGACCGGACTACGCGCTCGGTGTCGAGCACGTCGGGTTCGCGCTCGGCGACGACGTCGACCCGGTCGGCGAACAGTTCGTCGAGATCGTCACCGAACAGCAGGACCAGGGCCCCTTCAACCAGCCCTACCTGATCACGTTCGACGACCGGACCGGCGTGAAGCTTCACCGCTGGCCGCTGGCGGAGGTGGTTCGCAAGGAGGGCCGCGAGTTCACCGGCTTCGGGCTCACCTGAGAGCGAAACGCTCCATGTCGGCCTGGATTCCCGCCACGTGTGCGTCGGCAACGCCGGCCTCGGCGGCGAAGCTCGGCCACCTCGAGACGGCGTCGCAAACCTCGTCGATGATCGCGCGGTAGGCCTTGATCGCGAACCGGTCGCCGATCGCCTCGAGGTCGGCCCGCGTGATCCCGTCGATCTTGCCGTTCACGCTCATCTGATGTCGGGCCACCCACTCGCTGTCGATTCGGTAGGAGTGGGTGAGGTCGTAGGCGGGAGCGAGCGTCCACGCCCCATCGGGGGCACACAGGAACGCCGTGTTCTTCGTGTGGTCGTCCCGATTCACCGCCACGACGTTGAAGACGCACCGGCGGAAGATCTCGGTCGCCGCCGACGACCCGAGCCCGAGCCGGTCGGCGACGAGGAGGAGCTGTTCGTAGGCGTAGGCACCCGGGCGCCGATAGCTGGCGTGGTCCATCGCGCAGAGGGTGAGCATGTGCAGGCGTTCGTCTCCCTCGCCCCGATCGAAGCGGCGAGTGATGAAGTGGGCGCGCCCGGCCTCCGGCAGCAACCGACACTCGGCCATGCCGACGCCGGCCTCGAGGGCCATCAGGTGGTAGGCGTACTCGATGCGCCCGAAGCCCTCACCCTCGGACAGCGGGGCCCCGCGGTCGACCCCGGCCGAGGCGCCGTCGAGCTTGACCAACCACTGCGAGAAACCATCCGGGGCATCGAACTGCCCCGACCGGATCTGACCGGTCTCGGGGTTGAACGCGACCAGCGCCTTGGCACGTGCGCCACCGGCCGATGAGCCCACCAGGATCAGTTGGCGGAGAGCCTCCTCCGCCGGTGAAGTGTCGTTGTGTTCGGGCGGAGCCGACGCCGCGAGGTCACCCGTCAGGGCTTGCCGGGCCGACGCGACCAAGTCGGCGAGCGCAAGGGCGGTGGGCTCGGCGACCGCCGGCCCGGCCGGCGGGTGGAACGTGAGCGCGCCCATGCCTCGGTCGGCGGTGTAGGCGAGACGATCGAGGGCACTGATCTCGTCTCGGTCGATGCCCTGGCGCGCCATCCACGCATCGACCAGGGCGTTGCCGAAGTCGTCGGGCAGCGAGTCGGAGAGCAATGGCGGAAGCCGTTTCCACGTGCCCGGGTCGAGATCGGAGAACGAGAAGACGCCCGGACCGTTCGGAAGGTGGATCGGGGCGAGTTCGATGCCACCGGCGAGCCACTCGGGGGCGTACTCGAAGGCGTAGGCCGACTGCGCGGGATCTCGCGCCACCGCGCCGACGGTCTGCCCCCAGGCCCGGACCTCGACCACATCGACCGGCACGTAAGCACTCATCGGCGCTTGGCCTCGGCCAGCATCGCCATCGGCGACACCGGTGCGACCGCCGCCGCGCTCTCCCCGGCGGCACGGTTCGCGTCGGCGTCGTCAGCGACGATGCCGTCGAGCCAGTCGACCCGGTCGAGGGCACGCGACACCTCGATGATCGTGCTGAGCGACGAGCCCTCGCCGGTCTCGAGATTGCGGATCGTGCTGACGGATACGCCAGCGGCACGAGCGAGTTCTCGCTGGGTCCAGCCCGCCGACTTCCGGAGCGCCCGGAACTGCGACCCGACGTGAGCCTCGATCTCCTTCACCGTCCGGCGTGTTCCCATCGCTCCCAACCTCCCTGCCAGAAACATCATCATTCTAGTGATGAGCGACCTTGGGGCACTCCTCCACTGTCGACAGAGCCATCAGAATTCTGAGCTTTTGGTGCGACTTCGGGCCCAAAAGTATAGAAAGTTACTGTTTCGCTGTCTTGGCATCGCTCCGCCCTGCCGGTCACCGATGGCTTCACCGGTGAGGTGCTTCGAGGTTCGCGACGCCGGGGTGGGGGGAGCCATAGCTGACGACCACGACGTCGAGCCCGGCGTCGGCCACCGTGTCGAGCGACCGCTGGATCGCGTCGAAGATCCACGCGGACTGGTTGCCGAACACCCCGCCGCCGACCAGGGTCAGGAACACCGTCGGGTTGCCGGTGGCAGCGCGGGTCTCGGCGGCAGCACGCAACGTCGACTCGTAGGTCGCATCCAACACGAGGCGCGCCAACGACTCGAAGAGGTGCGCCGGCTGGCGGTTGTAGGCGACGGGAAGCGCCGAGCAGTAGACCTGGGTGACCTCGTGGGCGGTGGCTGCCGAGGTCACCTCGACCGATCGATGCACGCCGACCCGCAGGTAGCCGCGCGCCTCGTCGAGGTCGTCGACGCTCATCGACGCGAGCCGCTCCCCCACCGCGTCGAGGGCCGGGCGGTCGAACATCGCGTAGCCGTTGCGCATCGACCACGGCGCGCCGGCATCGGGGAACAGGAATCGCCCGAGGTCGGCGAGGCCGTCGAGCTGGCGATCGGCCGTCTGGCCCGGTCGCCCGTCGATCTCGACGAGGTAGTTGCGGTAGATCGTGCCGGCGCCGCAGGCGATCGCACACGCCGGGCCCTGGGTGTGGTCGTGCTCGTAGATGTCGACCCCGGCCTCGGGGGTGACGTTGGGAGACGCCATCTCGAGCAGGTTGAACTGCGACGCCGCCTGGAACGTGGCGCCGGCGTTGGCGGGGTCGCGGTGCAGCGCTGCGACGTCACCGACGACCTCACGGATCGTCGTCGGACCGACACCCGAGACCAGGTCGGCCGTTCGATCGCGGAGCTCTCCGAGGCTGGGCATCTCGAGCGTGCCGCACCCCATCTCGCGGCCGTTGGCGAGCGAGGTCATCCGCTCGCTCTCGATCCGGAGCTGCGCCCGAACCTCCTCACCGTTGGTTTCGTCGAAGCCGACCAGTTCCCGGAACCACATACTGGGAGTGTCGCCGATCGCTGTGACAGCCCGCCGAGCCTTCCGTCAGGCGGCGCGTCTCAGGCTTTGAGGGCGCCGTCGACGACGAACTCGTGGCCGCTGCAGTACGAGGCCTCGTCCGACGCGAGGAACAGCACGACGTTCGCCACCTCCGACGCGTCGGCGGTGCGGCCGAACGGGATGTTCTCCCGGACCCGCGACAGTGATCCGGCGAACTCGTCGAGCATCGCCGTCTCGATGATGCCGGGGTGGACCGAGTTGACCCGCACGCCGTCACCGGCGAGCTCGAGGGCCGCCGACTTCGTCATGCCCCGGACCGCCCACTTGGTGGCGGCGTAGGCGTGAGCACCGCTGGTGCCGGCGAGCCCGGCGATCGAGCTGATGTTGACGATGCTGCCCGACCCCTGGTCCCGCATGACGGCCCCACCGGTCCGCAGCCCCAGGAACACGCCGGTCTGGTTGATGTCGAGCATCTGTTGCCACGCGTCGAGCGAGGTGTTGAACAGGCTGGTCGTGCGGAAGATGCCGGCGTTGTTGACCAGCACGTCGAGGCGTCCGTGTTCCTCGACGATCCCGCCGACCACGCCGTTCCAGTCGTCCTCGCTGGTGACGTCGTGGTGAAGAAAGGTGACGGCGTCGCCGAGCCGGTCGGCGGTGGCCTGCCCCTCGTCGTCGAGCACGTCGGTGATGTAGACCGTCGCGCCTTCGGCGGCGAAGAGTTCGGCTTCAGCGGCGCCCTGACCCCGGGCTCCCCCGGTGATGAGTGCGATCTTGTCGTCGAGACGTCCCATGGCCGGCGACGCTACGAGTTGCCGAGTCGGAGGAAAAGCCGAACGGGCGGGCCAGTCGCGGCCACCTTCGCACCACGGCCCCTTCTGCACGCTGGGAACACGACCCCGCCCAGAGCGGCAGGCGAGGTGGCCGGACGATCGGTGAGCTGGCACTCCCAACGACGAGGAGGACGAGATGTTCACAACGCGAGGTGCCGTGCTGCGGGCCCCCGGGCAGCCCTGGGAGATCACCGAGATCGAGTTCGACGATCCCCGGCAGAACGAGTTGAAGGTGCGGCTGACCGCCTCCGGCCTCTGCCATTCCGACGACCACATCCGCCTGGGGGACATTCCCTCGGAGACCTATCCCATGATCGGCGGCCACGAGGGGGCCGGGGTGGTCGTCGAGGTGGGACCGGACACCCCCGGCTGGGAGGTCGGGGATCACCTCGTCATGTCGTTCCTGCCGACCTGCGGCAAGTGTCGGTGGTGCGCGTCGGGCCATCAGAACCTCTGCGACGGCGGAGCGATGACGCTGGCCGGCTGCCGGGTGGACGGCACCTTCCGGTCCAGGGTGGATGGCCAGCAGGCGGGCCAGGTCGCCGGGATCTCCACCTTCTGCGAGACGACGGTGATCTCGGTGGACTCGGCCGTGAAGGTTGCCGGTGACATCCCGCTCGACAAGGCCGCCCTGGTGGGCTGCGGCGTGTGCACCGGTTGGGGCTCGGCGGTCAATTCCGCAGCGGTGAAGCCGGGCCACACGACGATCGTGATGGGGATCGGCGGGATCGGGGCGAACGCCCTGCAGGGCGCAAGAGCCGCCGGCGCCACCCACGTGATCGCCGTCGACCCGGTCGCCGACAAGCACGAACTCGCCCAGAAGCTCGGCGCGACCCACACCTTCGGCAACATGGAGGACGCCACCGCGTTCGCCCAGTCGGTCACCAACGGCCAGGGCGCCGACTCCACGATCGTCACCGTCGGCGTACTCGAGAACCGCCACGTCGCACAGGCCTTCGCCTCGGTCCGCAAGGCCGGCACCGTCGTCGTCACGGGTCTGGGCAACGTGGCGACATCGATGGTCGAAGTCCCGGCCTTCGAGCTCGCCATGTTCCAGAAGCGGATCCAGGGTTCGCTGTTCGGAGAGTCCAATCCCTCGATCGACATCCCGTGGATGCTGGCCCTGTATCAGTCCGGCCAGCTCGACCTCGACTCGCTGATCACGACGACCTACGACCTCGACCAGATCAACGACGGCTACGCCGACATGCACGCCGGAAAGAACATCCGCGGCGTGATCGTCTACTGAGCTCGTCGGCGCTCGGCCACGGCCGTCTGCACGATCAGGCACACGGCGTGCACGGCAACGACAGCGTTGCCTCCGCCGAGCGCCGACGATCCAGGACCACGCTTCCAATAGGGGGAACCTGTGAACGCACGACACCATCTACGCACAGCCGCCTGTGCCCTCGCCTTCGTCTTGGCCTTGTCGGCCTGCGGTTCGTCGGATGACGGCAGCGCCGCAGCCGACGACACCTCGTCGGAGAACACTCAGGCCGACGCGGCGTCGGGCAGCGACGGCACGGTCACCTGCGGGCTCGGCACCGGCGAAGCGGCCGACGGAGATCCCATCGTCGTCGGCGCAATCGTCGGCGAAACCGGCGCCGACGACTTCAGCTCGTCGGCCGACGCCGCCGCCGCCTACTTCGACTGCGTGAACGCGAACGGCGGTATCAACGGTCGCCCGATCGAGTATCTGGTCGAGGACGATCAGTGGAATCCCGAGACCGCCGGCCAGGCCGCCGCCCGCCTCGTCGAGGACGAAGGGGTCGTCGCCATGATCGGCGGCGCGAGCTTCGTGGAGTGCGGCGTCAACGCCGAACTCTACGCCTCGTCCGGGGTCATCTCGGTGCCTGGCGTCGGCGTGCCCCGCCAGTGCTTCGAGTCGGCCAACATCGCCCCGATCAACGAGGGGCCGCGGTTGAGCTCACTGGGTGCCGCCCAGTACGCAGCGTCCGAGCTGGGCGCCACGTCCTTCGTGTGTGTCGCTCTCAACATCCCCGGGCTCGGCGACTGGATCTGCGACGGCGTGGCCGAGTGGGCCGACGAGAACGGCTACACATCGGTCACCCAGCTGATCGACCCGGCGCTCCCGGACCCCAACGCCGTGGCGCTCGACGCGATGTCCGAGGGAACCGATGTCATTCTCAACACGCTGCCAGCGGGCGCCGCGACGCCGGTGCTGGCCGCCGCCGAGCAGCAGGACGGTGCCGCCGACATCGATTGGCTGGGCCCGACCTCGCTGTTCGACGCCGACTTCCCCGACGCCATCGGGCCGTACTGGAACGAGCGCCTCCACGTGCAGATCGAACTCGCGACGCTCGACTCCGACGGTGCCGACAACGTCCATTGGCTGGCGGTCATGGACGCATACGGCTCCGACGACGATCCGCGCGATTCGTTCTCCCAGGCCGGCTTTCTCTCGGCCAAGTTCTTCACCGAGGCACTGCTCAGCGTCGACGACCCGGCCACGATCGATCGCGCCGTTGCCTCCGAGACCATCTCCGGCATCGTGACCGAGTCGGACCTGCTCTGCGGCACCTGGTACTTCGGGTCGGGCGATCAGCACAACGCCAACCACTCCGGTCGCATCGTGGTGGTCAACGACGGTGCGTACGACGCGCTGGCCGACTGCACGCCCGTCGACGACCCTGCCCTGGCGCCGATCCTCGAGCTCGAGTCCGAACTCGGCATCGGCTGACGGGTCGCACGACGATGCCGGACTTCGGACCCTTCATCGTTGCCGGTGCTTCTCTCGGTTCGGCGTACGCGCTGAGCGGAGTCGGCATCGTCGTGCTCTTCCGGGCGACCGGAACCCTGAACCTCGCCCACGGCGCCCTCGGCGCGGTGAGTGCCCTGGTCGCCTGGGAGCTGGAGGAACAGCGCGGCTGGCCGATCGGCGCGGCGATCGGTATCGGCGTGAGCTGCGCCATCGCGTTGGCGTGGCTCTACAGCATTCTGGTGGCCCGACGGCTCCTCGACGAACCTCCGATCGTGCAGGCATCGGCCACCCTCGGCCTGCTCCTGGCGGCGCTCGGGTCGCTCAACTGGTACTGGCCCGACATCCCCAGGCGCCTCCGGCTACCGAGCGACAACTGGGCCTTCGAGGTCATCGGGATCCGCGTCACCGGCACCCGCCTCCTCGTCCTGCTCCTGACGTTGGCGATCACCGCGACGGTGGCGACGGTGCTGGCCCGAACCCGGCTCGGCCTCCACATGCGGGCGCTCGCCGACAATCGCAGCGTCAGCACCCAGATCGGGATTCCCGTGAACTCGACGACGACCGCGGCGTGGTTGATGGCCGGGTTCATCGCCGGACTCAGCGGCATCCTGCTCGGCAACCTGTCCCGCCTGGACGGGCCGTCGCTCACCTTCTTCGTCATTCCGGCACTCGCCGCCGCTGTCGCCGGACGACTGACATCCCTCGGCATCACGCTGATCGCCGGAGTCTCGATGGGCCTGATCGAGAGCCTGGCGACCCCGATCGACGCGATCAGCGACTACCGCACCGTGGCCCCCTACTTGGTCGGGCTGCTCGCGGTGTTCTGGTTCGCCCGCAACCCCGAACGGAGCTTCGGGTGAGCGGCCCGCTCGTTCCGCTCCGTCTCGGTGCGCTGCGTGCGGCGAAGACGCCGCTCGTCGGGATCGTCATCGTGGCGCTGGTGTCGATGGCGATCCCCAACATCGTGTCGGCATTCTGGCTCCGCGCGCTGCTGTCCTCCGTGGTGTTCACCCTCCCGGCGCTCGGCGTCTCCCTCCTCTTCGGCCGCCTGTCGATCGCCTCGCTCTCGCAGGTCGCTCTCGTCGCCGTCGGCGGGTGGGTGTCACTGCGGGTCGCGCACGGGGCCGATCTCCCCTTCATCGTCTCGATGCTGTGCGGCGGCGCTGCAGCGGCGTTCGTCGGCGCGGTGATCGGCCTCCCGGCACTCCGTGTCCACGGCCTGTTCCTGGCCCTCGTCACCCTCCTGGCAGCAGGGGGAATCGAGAAGGTGCTCATCACCACCGGGTTCCCCGACGGCGGTCCCGGATTCCTCGGCCGCGACACCACGGGCGACCGAGTCTCGATGCCCCGGCCGGCGGTGGCGACCAGCGACGCCGCGTACTTCCGCTACCTGGTGGCGATCGCGGCGTTGTGTTTCGCCGTCGTCGCCGTGGTCCGTCTCGGTCGATACGGCCGCATGTGGGCCATCATCGGACAGGGTGAGGCCGCCGCTGCCGCCGCCGGCGTCAACGTACTCGTGGTACGCACCGCGGCGTTCAGCCTCGCCGGTTTCCTGAGCGGCATCGCCGGCTGCCTGCTCGCCGGCACCGTCGGGTTCCTCAACCCGGCGAGCTTCGGCGCCTCCGAGAGTGTGCTCCTGTTCGCCCTCGCGCTCGCCGCCGGCACCAAGTCGCTTTCCGGACCCGTCGTCGCCGCCCTGCTCTATCGCGCCGTCCCGTCGTTGTTCGATCAGGTCGGCATCCCGGGCGACGTCGCGACCATCGTCTTCGGCCTGCTCCTTATCCACGCCATGCTCGGCGGCGGTGGCGGGCTGACAGGGCAGCTCGGCCAGACGCTCGGTTCGCGGCGAATGGAGTCCTCGCCACCTACGGCCTCTGAGGTCGAGGATCCCTCCGGGCTCGAGGGGGCAGCACCGTGATCGAGCTCCGAGACTTGTCGGTGACCTTCGGGACGGTGCGCGCCGTCGACCGGGTGACCGCCGGCTTGTCCGCGCCGGTCACCGGGGTGATCGGCCCCAACGGCGCCGGGAAGACGACGATCCTGTCGGCGATCGCTGGAGCGGTGGCGAGCTCGGGCGGCGTGCTCGTCGACGGCGTCGACATCAGCCACCTCTCCGCCTTCTCGCGCGCTCGCGCCGGGATCCGCAGGACCTTCCAGACCGATCAGGTCGTCGGTCAGCTCAGCGTCCTCGACAACGTTCGCGTCGGGGCCGAGGCGGCCCCTCGCTCGGAGCGACGGTCTCAGGCCGCCCGGGCCGAGGAGGTCCTCGACCTCGTCGACTCCTCGCTCGACCCGGCCCGACTCGGAGCGACCCTCACGAACCTCGAGCGAAGGAAGGTCGAACTGGCCCGCTCCCTGGTCGGCCCCGTCACCGTCGTCCTCCTCGACGAACCCGGCGCGGGTCTTCTCGCACACGAGAAGACCGACCTCGAGGAGATCATCGCCGACATCCCCGGCTGCTTCGGCGCCCAGGTCCTGCTCATCGAGCACGACATCGACCTGGTCGCCCGAGTCTGCGATCACACGATCGTGCTCGACTTCGGCCGCCTGATCGCCGAAGGCCGACCCGACGAGGTCCTGGCTTCGCCAGCGGTACGGGCGGCCTATCTCGGCCAGTCCGACGAAGATCCCGGGGAGGTGGTGATGTGAGCGACACGTCGACCGGCCTCCACTTCGACGCGGTGTCGGTCCTCCGATCCGGCGTGGCCGTCACCCACGGGGTCGATCTGGCCGTCCCCCCCGGCCAGATCACGGCGCTGCTGGGGCCCAACGGTGCGGGCAAGAGCTCGCTCGTCCTGGCAGCGTCGGGTCGACTCGACGCCACCGGCTCGATCCGTTTCGACGATCAGGAACTGATCGGTCGAGCGTCGGACGACATCCGACGTCGCGGCCTCGCGGTCGTCCTCGAAGGACACCACGTCCTCGCCGGCCTGTCGGTGCGTGACAACCTGGCCGCCGCGGCGTCGGGCGTCGCGACCCGAGACATCCCTCGCCGGGTCGAGCAGGTCTTCGAGGTGCTCCCCGAGCTTGGCGCGATCTCCCGACGTCGAGCCGGCAACCTGAGCGGCGGACAGCAACAGATGCTGGCCATCGGTCAAGGTCTGATCTGCGGGCCGTCGGTGCTCATCGTCGACGAGCTCTCGTTGGGGCTGGCACCGATCATCGTCGACCGCCTGCTCGAACTGCTCGAGCGCCTCGCCGACGACGGGCTCGGCGTCCTGCTGATCGAGCAGTTCACCTCCAAGGCCCTCGCCGCCTCGACGACCACCCACGTTCTGAGCGGTGGCCGGACCACCTTCAGCGGTCCGAGCGAGACCCTGCGCGACGACCCGTCGATCATCCACGATGCCTACCTGGGGGCTCCGACCGGGTCCCGAAATCGCTGAGCGGACGACTCGACCCAAATCGTGTAACGTGCTATCTTTCTCCGACGAGTGACGCCCGTCACGCTCAGCGGCCGGAAGGGGGACAGTCCGTGCTCGTCACGACCACCGCAGATCAAGACTTCGACCGCTGGCGAGCGCTGGTCTCCGCATCGTTCGTGCCGCTGCACTGCGAACCGGTCGGCTCGGCCACCGCGTTCGATGCGACGATGCTGGCCAACACCGATCCCGATCTCCAGGTCGTCCGCATCACCGCCGGAGCCCACACGGTCCGCCGAGCCGCAGGCGACCTCGGAGACGGTTCCTCGGACCTGAAGATCTCGTTCGTGACCCAGGGCCGATGCCGGGTGGCGCAGGGAGCGACCGATGCCGTCGTCGCCACCGGGGGTGCCGCGCTCTACCACTGCGACGCGCCCTACGAACTCTCGATGGATCAGCGCTTCACCAAGTTGGTCCTACAGCTCGACCGCCGGGAGATCGAGACGCACACCAAGGTGCCGACCGGGCACGCCCTGACCTTCGACCAGGACAACCTCTTCATGCGTTGTCTCCGCTCGATCGGAGCGGAACTCACGGCCGTCGGCACCGATGAACCGTCGACGCCGGGCGCCATCGCGACCGATGATGAGCCGGGCCGCCTGGTCCGGCAGAAGATGGTCGAACTCCTCGCACTCGCCATCGCCGGACACACCCAGGGAGCTGTCGGCGCCGGCCCCACACGCCGCCAGCTCTACCTCCAGGCACTCGAGGTCGTCCACACGCGCCTGCGCGATCCCGAACTCAGCCCGACCACCCTGGCCGAGGCCGTGAACGTGTCGCGGCGCAGCCTCTACAAGCTGTTCGAGGAGAACGGCCAGACGGTCAACGACTACATCATCCATCGACGGCTCGAACAGGCTCGCAACGAACTGGCCGATCCCCGCAACGTGGATCGGACCGTCACCGAGATCGCGATGGACCTCGGGTTCCAGTCGGCCTCACACTTCTCCCGCCGGTTCGCCCAAGCGTTCCAGCTCGCGCCGAGCGAGACGCGGCGGAGCTGAGGCTCGATCGGATGACGCAGCATCACCACCGACGTCGCCGCCGGCACGCCCTGCACGCAGAGGCCAGAGGTTGCACCCACCAGACATGCCACCTCCGCTCGCCTCGATTCGAATACGGACCCAACTCCATTCGACTCGAGAGGTCCCAGATGCGTGTCACGATGACGATCAACGGCGAGCAGGTCGAGGGTTCCACAGCGTTCGACGTGATCAACCCGGCCACCGGCGAGGTGTGCGGGACGGCACCGACCGCGTCCGCCCATCAGGTGCGCCAGGCCATCGACGCCGCGCGGGCGGCCCAGCCCGCATGGGCCGCCCTCGGCCACACCAGGCGCTGCGAGCTCCTCCTCCAGGTCGCCGACCTCATCGAAGCCGAGTCGGGCCGCCTCGCGGCCCTGATCACCACTGAGCAGGGCAAGCCGTTGAGCGGACCCGGTTCGCTCTTCGAGATGGAGGCCGCCGCCGGCTTCACCCGGGTCCCGGCGACCCTGCCGATGGAGCCCGAGGTCGTCTTCGCCGACGAGACACGACGCGACGAGCTCCACTACGCACCGCTCGGCGTCGTGGCGGCGATCGCCCCGTGGAACTGGCCGGTGATGATCGCGATCTGGCAGATCATGCCGGCCCTCCGCATGGGCAACACCGTCGTACTCAAGCCGAGCGAACTCACGCCGCTCGCCACGCTCGAACTGGTTCGCCTCATCGATTCGGTGTTACCCGACGGTGTCCTCAACGCGATCTCCGGTGACGGTCAGGTCGGCGCGGAACTGACCGCCGACCCCGGCATCGACAAGATCATGTTCACCGGGTCGGTCGAGACCGGCCGAAAGGTCGCCGGCGCTGCCGCCGACAGCCTCGCCCGGCTCACCCTCGAACTCGGGGGCAACGACGCAGCCATCGTGCTCGGAGACGTCGACGCCTCCGCAGTCGCCGAGAACCTGTTCTGGGGGGCGATGATCAACATGGGGCAGACGTGTGCGTGCGCCAAGCGTCTCTACGTGCACAGCGACGTCCACGACGCTGTGGTCGAAGCGCTCGCCACCCTCGCCGACGCCGTCCCGATGGGCGATGGGCTCGACGAGGCGAACGTGCTCGGCCCCATCCAGAACAAGGCGCAGTTCGACAAGGTCAGCGGTCTGGTCGACGACGCCAGAGCCCACGGAGCCACCATCGTTCGCGGAGGAGCGGCTCCGGAGGGGCCGGGCTACTTCTACCCGGTCACGATCGTCACCGACATCTCCGATGGCGTCGGCCTCGTCGACGTCGAGCAGTTCGGCCCGGTGATCCCGATCGTGCGATTCGACGACCTCGACGACGCCATCGCACGGGCCAACAGCAGCTCGGTCGGACTGGGCGCCTCGGTCTGGACCAACGACGCCGACATCGCACGCGAGGTGGCACAACGCCTGGAGGCGGGAACGGTCTGGGTCAACTCCCACGGGACGGTTCACCCGATGGTGCCCTTCGGCGGATCGAAGCACTCGGGCTTCGGCGTCGAGTTCGGCGTCGAGGGACTCAAGGGCGTCGCCCAGCCCCGCATCATCAGCTACGCAGGCCTCGACGCCTGATCCACGAGGAGCAGCTCGGTCATGGGAAACAGCTACCACGAGGCACCGGAGTCACTGACCGAAGCCCCTCCGGGGTGCCCGGTGCACGCCGGCTGGTCGCCGCTCGACGCGGACTACCTCGTCGACCCCTACCCGATCGCACAGCGCCTCCGCGAGGAGCACCCGGTCTTCTACGCCGAGCCCCTCGGACACGTCGTCGTCACCGAGATGGCCGACATCGAGACGGTGTTCACCAACCCGGACATCTACGCCTCGACCAACGTCCAGGATCCGATCTACCCCCTCGTTCCGGAGGCGGCCGAGATTCTCGCTGCCGACGATTTCGACCCGACGGCGGTCATGTCGAACCGCCCGGAACCGGACCACGCCCGCATCCGGGTCTTCACCCGGCGAGGCTTCGGCAACCGCCGGCTCAAGAGCCTCGAGGACTACATGCGCTCGCGCGCCTCCGAGCTTCTCGACGCGATGATCGACTCGGGCTCCCCGGCCGACTACGTCGCCTCGCTGGCCTTCCCCCTGCCCGCCGAAATCGTCTTCCGCTTCATCGGCTTCCCGCCCGAGGACGACGCCCTGATCAAGTCGTGGTGCGTGAACCGGCGAGCGTTCTCCTGGGGGCGTCCGTCGCCGGAGCAACAGGTCGAGATCGCCCGGGGCATGCTCGACTACTGGCGCTACTGCAGGGCCTTCGTGGCCGGGCGAAGGGACCGACGGGCCGACGACTTCGCGTCGGAGCTCCTCGACGAGTGGGAAGCCGATCCGGGCCCCGAGCGCGATCCCGACGCCGAGACGGGGATCTCCTATCGAGAGGTCGAGTCGGTCGTGTACGGGATCAGCTTCGCCGGGCACGACCCGGTGACCGCATTGCTCTGCAACACCCTGCGCTGCCTGCTCCCCCGTCGTGAACAATGGGCTGCCCTCGTCGCCGACCCGTCCCTGGCCGCCAACGCGGTCGAGGAGACCCTGCGCTTCGAGTCGAGCCAGATCTCCTGGCGTCGAGTGACGACCCGTGAGACCGAACTCGGCGGTGTGACGCTTCCCGCCGGGACCCGACTGTTCCTCAACTTCGCGGCGGCCAATCATCAGTCCGACCTGTTCGAGTCGCCGGACGAGTTCGACATCACCCGCGCCAACGCCAACCGCCACATCAGCTTCGGCAAGGGCATCCACTTCTGCCTCGGCGCCGGCCTGGCCCGGATGGAAGCCCGCCTCGCGCTCGAGTTGCTGGCCGAGCGGCTCCCGAGCCTTCGACTGGTCGAGGACCAGAACCTCGAGTTCTTCCCGAACATCACCTTCCGGGGGCCCGAGGCGCTCCAGGTCGCCTGGGACTGACGATGAGCCTCTACGCCGTTCAGAAGTTCCTGTTCGAACTCAACCGCTCGCCCGAGCGCCAGGACGCCTACGCCGCCGACCGCGCCGCGGCGGTGTCCGGCTACGACCTCGACGAGCGGGAGACGCAGGCACTTGTCGAGCCCGATATCGGGCTGCTCTATCACCTCGGCGTGAATGGCCAGATCCTCATGCACTTCGCGGCACTGCATCACATCGAATGGCAGGACTACCTCCAGCAGATGCGTGACGGCATCGCCGTGTACGGCCCGGTGCGCGAAGGTGTCTACGCGATGACGACGGGCCTCGACCAGGTCGTCGCACCGGTCCACACCGAACCCGACGAAGAAGGCGAGTCCTGACATGGCCCTGGTGTTTGCCGGCATCTGCTCCCACGCCCCGGGGATCACCGGCCGGGCCGACCAGGCCGACCCGGCGCTGCGCGACGCGCTCTATGACGCCTTCGGCGATCTGCGACGCGAGCTCGAAGCCGCGCGGCCCGACGCCGTCGTCGTCGTGGCCGCCGAGCACTTCGCCAACTTCTTCATGGACAACATGCCGTCGTTCGCTCTCGGCATGGCCGACAGCTACGAGGGGCCGATCGAAGACCCGGCCTGGTTGGGGATCGAGCGCACGACCGTGCCGGGTGATCGAGAGCTGTCCCAACGCTTCATCGGCGAGGTGATGAAGACGAGCGATGTCAGCTACGCCGAGGAGTGGAAGTTCGACCACGGGATCATGGTTCCGATCCACTTCCTCACCCCCGACTATCGCCTGCCGGTCATTCCCGCCAACATCAACTGCCAGGGCCCGCCTCTCGCTCCGCTCGAGCGGGCGTGGGCCTTCGGCGAATCACTGGGCGCCGCGGCAGACGCCCTCCCCGAACGGATCGCGCTGGTCGGGACCGGCGGCATCTCACACTGGCCGGCGACCCCCGACTCGGGCCGGTTGAACGACGCCTGGGACGAGGACTTCCTCGACCGTTGGCAGCGCAACGATCGCGCCGCGCTCCTCGACTACGACGATCTGTCGATCTACGCCGAAGCGGGCCAGGGCGGGTTCGAGATCCGCACCCTGCTCGCCATCTCCGCCGCTGCCCGCGGCGCGAAGGGCCGGGTGCTGTTCAGCGAGCCGATCCCGATCTTCGCCGTGCGCTGCACGGTCGCGCTCTATGACCTGGAACCCTGACCTCGAACCCTGGCCTCGCATCCCCGCCCCGAACGCAGGCCGGCGAGCCCGGTCCGATGACCCTCACCAGTCGACGGCGATGTACTGCGTCTCGCAGAACTCGAGGATGCCGTCGGTCGAGCCTTCACGGCCCAGCCCGGACTGCTTCATCCCGCCGAAGGGGGCAGCCGGGTCCGAAATCGCTCCCTGATTGAGTCCGATCATGCCCGCCTCGATGCGTTCGCTCACCGCCAGACCGCGTTTCAGGTCGGCGGTGTAGACGTAGCCGGTCAGACCCATCTCGGTGTCGTTGGCCCAGCCGAGCATCTCCTCGACGTCGTCGAAGGCGATGATCGGCGCCACTGGGCCGAAGATCTCCTCTCGGGTTATGGCGGCGTCCGGGGGAACATCTCGGAGCACCGTCGGCTCGTAGAACGAGCCCGGCCCCTCCACCGGTCGCCCGCCGAGCACCACGCTCGCTCCGACCTCGACCGCCTGACGGACCAGTCCGTCAACCTTGGCCACCGCGCCGTCGTGGATCAACGGGCCGCAGGTGACGCCGTCGACCGCTCCCGGCCCCACGACGACCTTGCTCATCGCCTCCACCAGACGTTCGGTGAACGCATCGACGACGCTCGACTCGACGTAGAAGCGGTTGGCTGCGGTGCAGGTCTCTGCCGAGTGGCGCATCTTGGCCACCATCGCCCCCTCGACAGCGGTGTCGAGATCGGCGTCGGCGAACACCACGAAGGGGGCGTTTCCGCCGAGCTCCATGACCGTCTTGAGAATCCGATCGGCGCAGCGGCGCAGCAGGAGCCGCCCCGTGGCCGTCGACCCGGTGAAGGACACCATTCGGGTCGCCGGATGATCGACCGCGGCGTCGAACCAGGCTCCCGGATCCTGTGTGGGAACGACATTGACCAGTCCGTCGGGCACCCCGGCCTCGAGCAGGATCTCGGCCACCCGAAGGGCCGTCAGCGGCGTCTCGGCGGGCGGTTTGATCACCGCGGCGTTGCCCGCCGCCAGCGCGGGCGCGAGCTTGCGGGTGATCATCGCGGCCGGGAAGTTCCACGGCGTGACGATCACGACCACCCCGATCGGGTGGTGTTGAACAAGCATGCGTCGGCCACCGGCCGGGGCGAGGGCCAGCTCGCCTCGGAGCCGCACCGCCTCCTCCGCGTTCCAGCGAAAGAACTCCGCGGCGTAGGCGACCTCGCCGGCGCTGTCGCCGAGCGCCTTGCCGTGCTCGCTGGTGATGAGGCGGGCCAAGGAGTCCTGGTGGTCGAGCAAGCCCTGCCAGCAACGTCGGAGGATCTCGGCCTTGTCGCGGGGCGCCACGGCGGCCCACACCCGCTGCGCCCGTTGGGCGCTGTCACAGGCGGCGACGACGTCGTCGACCGATCCTGCGCTGACCTCGGCAAGCGTGGCACCCGACGACGGGTCGAACACGGGGAAGGTGGCGTTGTCGCTGCCCTCGCGCCAGGTGCCGTCGATGAGCAGCTTGGTCTGCAATTCGGAGGGGTCGGTCATGGTCGGTCCTCGATGCTGGTGGCCCTCACTCGGGCCGGTCGGTCTCGGCGGCGGTCGCCAACTGCGCGGTGGCTGCGGCCAGTAGCGACAGGTCGCTGCCCACCGCGAGGAAGGTCGCGCCAGAGGCAGTAGCGACCTCGGCACTGGCGGCGCTGACGGCGAACGCTCCGGCCGGCTTCCCGGCCGCGACGGAGCGGCGGATCGCGTCGTCGACCGCAGCCACCACCTCTGGATGGCTGGGGTTCCCCAGGTGTCCCATCGACGCCGCCAGGTCGGAGGGGCCGACGAACAGCGCGTCGATGCCCTCGACGGCGGCGATCTCCTCGACCGCAGCCAGGCCGGCCACAGACTCGATCTGGGCGATCACACACATCTCGTCGTCGGCGTCGTGGAGGTAGTTCTCGGTCCGGTTCCATCGGGCCGCGCGAGCCATGCTCGGCCCCACACCCCGCACCCCGCGTGGCGGGTAGCGCACGGCGGCGACGACCGCTCGAGCCTGGTCCGCCGACTCGACCATCGGCACCAGCAGGGTCTGCACTCCCAGATCGAGGAGCTGCTTGATCCGCACGTTGTCGCCCTCGGGAGGACGCACGACGATCGGGACGGAGTAGGCGGCGACCGCCTGCAGGATCGGAAGGAGCGCGGCGGCGTCGATCGGGGCGTGTTCGGCGTCGAACATCAACCAGTCGAAGCCGGCGCCGGCGCTGATCTCGGCCGCGACGGTGTCTCGCAGACCGCAGAACAGGCCACGCTGCAGCTCGCCGGTGGCCAACCGACGCTTGAACGAGTTGACGGTCAGCTGCATGGACTCTCCCTCTCAGGCGACGTCGACGCGCAGGACGCCGAAGGTACCGAAATCTGCCTCGAACCGGTCGCCCGGACGCAGGTCGATCGGACGGGTGAACGAACCGGCGAGCAGAGTCTCACCGGCCCGCAACGCGATGCCGAGACGTTGCAGCCGATTGGCCAGCCACACCACGCCGTTGACGGGATCGCCGAGCACCCCGGCGCCGAGCCCGGTCTCCTCGACGACACCGTTGCGGCGACAGATCGCGCCGGCGCGGACCAGGCCGCCATCGGCCGCGTCGCGAGGCGAGACTGAGCGCTCACCGACGACGATGCCGGCGTTGGCGGCGTTGTCCGAGATCGTGTCGCGCACCGTCCGCGTCGCCCCATCGGCGGGATGCACCCGATAGGAGCGGGCATCGATCAATTCGAGCGCCGGCACGATCCGCTCGGTCGCGTCGTAGACGTCGGCGGCGGTGAGGTCACGGCCGAGATCGTGGGGCACCAGATCGGCGCCGAGGACGAATGCGAACTCCACCTCGATCTTGGGGTCGACGTAGGAGGCGGCGTCGATCGTCGCGCGGTTGTCGATGAACATGTAGTCGAAGAGCGTGCCGAAATCGGGCTCGTCGATCTTCATCGCCATCTGCATGGCCCGGCTTGTCAGCCCGATCTTGTGGCCCTGGATCCTCGCCCCGTTCGCCACCTGAAGGTCGACCCACCCGGCCTGGATCGCGTAGGCGTCATCCAGGGTGATGTCGGGGTGGTCCCGCGTCACCGGCTCACATGGCGTGACCGTGCGACGGGCCGTCTCGTGGCGCTGCACCATCGCCGCCACCTCGTCGTCGCTCAGCGTGAGGGCCATCACGCCACACCGAGTCGGGAGATGGAGTGCGAGTCGTAGGCCACGGCGATGTTCTTGGTCTCCATGTAGAACTCGAAGGAGTACTCCGGTCCGCCGTCTCGTCCGATCCCACTCGCCTTCGAGCCGCCGAAGGGTGTCGGCAGGTGGCGGACGTTCTGACTGTTGACCCAGATCATCCCGGCCTGCAGATCGCGGGCCACCCGATGCGCCCGCCCGGTGTCGCCGGTCCACAGGTAGCCGGCGAGGCCGTAGTCGGTGTCGTTGGCCACACGAAGGGCGTCGGCCTCGTCGTCGAAGGAGATGACGGTCAGGGCCGGCCCGAAGATCTCCTCACGAGCGACCCTCATGTCGTTGTCGGCGTCGCAGAACAGCATCGGTTCCACGTACCAACCTTCGGGGTCGGCGTCGGGGCCGATCGAGCCTCGAACCACGGTCGCCCCCTCCTTCTCGGCGACGGCGCGATAGCCGGCGACCTTGTCGAGATGGCGGGGGTGGATCAGCGGACCGATCTCGGTCGCAGGGTCGAGGGGGTGGCCGACCCGGAGCGCCGCCACCCGCTCGGCCAGCTTGGCCACGAACTCCTCACGGATGCTCGACTGGACGAGCAGCCGGCTCGAGGAAGTGCAGCGCTCACCGTTCAGGCTGTAGATCATGAACACGACGGCGTCGAGGGCTCGGTCGAGGTCGGCATCGTCGAACACGATGACCGGGTTCTTGCCCCCGAGTTCGAAGTGCACTCGCTTGAGGGTTGGCGCCGCCTGGGCCTGAATGAGCGCTCCGGTCGCCGACTCCCCGACGAAGGCCACGGCGCGGATCGCCCGGTGTTCGGTGACCGCCTTACCTGCGGTCTCCCCCATGCCGTGAACCGTGTTGAGCACGCCGGGCGGCAGGCCGGCGTCGAGGGCGATCTCTGCCAGCAGCGCCGCGGTGTAGGGGCTCCACTCGGCCGGCTTGTGGACCACCGTGCAACCCGCGGCGAGCGCCGGAGCGATCTTCCACGTGGAGAGCATGAAGGGTGTGTTCCAGGGGGTGATCACGCCGACGGGGCCCAACGCGGACCGGGTCGAGAAGTTGATGTGGTGCTCGTCGGGCATCGAACGACCGTTGGCCGCGTCGAGGGCGTGGTCGGCGAAGAAGCGGAAGTTGGCTGCGCCCCGGAGCGCGGCGGCGGACATGAAGCGCACCGTCTGACCGGTGTCGACGCACTCGACCGCAGCGATCTCGTCGGCCCTGGCGATGATGCCGTCAGCCACCGCATGGAGGATCGCCTTGCGTTCCTTGGGATGTCGGGACGACCACTCGCCGAAGGCGGCGTCGGCGGCGTCCGCCGCCAGCGCGACGTCGGCCGCATCCCCCGAGGCGACCACGCCGAGGACACGGCCGTCGATCGGCGAGCGGTTCACGAACGTCTCCCCGCTCGACGCGGCGACGACCTCGCCGTCGATCAGATGGCCCAGCGGCCGGTCGGCGAAGCGGGTCAGGGCGGCGGCTGCCTGGGCCTCGTAGTCGTCGCGGGTCTTGGTGGCACTCACGGGCTCTCCCTGTGGTCGTTGGCAGTGGTTCGGGCAGTGGCGACGGCAGTGGCACGCACGTTGTTCTTGTTGCGCCGACTCTGAGGATCGATCTCCTGGCACTCGACGCTCAGCATCAGCGTCGCCTGAGCCGAGCCCAGGAAGCCGTCGAGTGCGTCGAGCAGCGCGTCGACGAACCGTTGCCGTTCCGCCAGCTCACGGCCGGCTCCCAGGCGAGCGGTGACGGCGATGAACCCGTTGGCGGGGTTCGCGTCGCCGATGACGTAGTCCGTTCGTTCCGCGCCCCGGGTACGCAGCGCGTCGAGGGCGGCGGTGCCGGTGGCCGAGGCGGCTTCATGGAGGGCGACGAGGAGCGCCTCGATGTCGACCGGCCCGCCGTTGGCGGCCGAAACGTTGGCGGAGTACTCGACGATCAGATGTGGCATTGGCTCCAACATATAACACGTTATACAGTCCAGCAACATGCGTCTCTTGAGCTACTCACACCCCGACCTCGGCGACGGTGCCCCGACCTTCGGCATCGCCACTCACGACGGCGGTGTCATCGACCTCGGTCGCCGCCTCGACGGCGTCGGCGACCTGTCCGACCTCCTGGTCCAGCGCCGGGTCGACGAGGCCCGAGCCCACCGAGACGCCGACGCCGACGTCTCGCTCGACTCGATCACCTACCTGCGCACCGTGCCCCGACCGTCCAAGATCTTCTGCATCGGCGTGAACTACGGCGGCCGCAACGCCGAGTACACCGACGTCGATCCTCAGGATCCCGGAAAGCCGAGTGTGTTCGTTCGCTTCCCCGAGTCGCTCACCGGCCACGATCAGGATCTGGTCCGGCCACCCGAGAGCCACCAGCTCGACTACGAAGGCGAGATCGTGGCCGTGATCGGAACGGGCGGCCGGCGCATTCCCCGAGCCGAGGCTCGGAACCACATCGCCGGGCTCACGCTGGGCAACGAGGGCACGATCCGCGACTGGGTGCGACACGCGAAGTTCAACGTGACCCAGGGCAAGAACTGGGAGTCGTCAGGGGCGCTCGGACCCTGGGTGGTCACCCTGGACGAGATTGGTAGATTCGACGACTTGCGGATCACGACCACGGTGAACGGCGAACTCCGCCAGGACGACTCGCCGGCATCGATGGCCTATCCGATCGAGTACCAGGTCGAGTACTTGTCGACGTTCTGTCGCCTCGAGCCCGGCGACCTGATCTTCACCGGCACGCCGACGGGCGCCGGTGCCCGATTCGATCCGCCCCGCTTCCTCGCTCCCGGCGACGTCGTCGAGGTCAGTGTCGAGGGCGTGGGCACGCTTCGCAACGGCGTGCGCCAGGAGACGCTCGAGCCCTCGGCGGTCGACGACTCGTGACCGACCATGGGGGCGACCTGCGCGAGTTCGAGCGTTCGCTCCCGATGGCACTGATGCGCGCCCGCGAATCGGTGATGCGCTACTTCCGCCCGTCGCTCGACGATCACGAGCTGACCGAGCAGCAGTGGCGGGTCCTACGGGCGCTCAACGGCTCGGACCAGGCCCTGTCGGTCGGTGAGCTGGCCGGGCGGACCAACCTGCTGGGGCCGAGCCTGTCCCGCATGCTCGTCGGCCTTGACGAACGCGGCCTGGTCCGCCGCCAGCCCGGAGCGGACGACGCCCGCCGGGCCGAGGTCTCGATCACCGACGCCGGGGTCACGCTGGTGGCCACGATCGCGCCGACCAGCGAAGCCCGCTACCGCCAGATCGAGGCAGAGCTCGGCAACGCCGACCTCGAACACCTCTACCGGCTCCTCGAGAAGGTGGCCTCGCTCGAGGGTCCTGTCGACATCGCCGACGCCGACCAGCCCTGACCGGTCGGTTGGCAAGCGCTGATTCGGTGGGAAATGCGGTGCCCTTCCGACACGATCATGCAATCGCCGCAATCACGCAGCTCGCGGACGCATAGGCGTCGCCGAGCCGGCAGACGCGTTGAGCGACTGCGTCAGCGGAGGCGTCGGGCCTTGGCGGGGTCCGGGGCACCGACGGCGTCGGGGTGCAGGATCGAGGCGACGATCTCGGCGCCGTCGACGACCCGCGGACCGGGCCGCACCATGTAGGCGTCGGCGTCGACCGCCCACACCTCGGCGCCGTCGGGAACGAGACCGCGTTCGATCACCTCGGTGGCCAGGGTGGCGGCGCCGTCGAGCCGGAACCCGCACGGCGAGACGAGCACGACCTCGGCGCCCGACGACGTGATGTCGGCCCACTCGACGCCGCTCGAACGCTGCCCGGGGCGGCCCAACACCGACTCGCCGCCGCCGAGCTCGACGAGGTCGGGCACCCAGTGGCCGGCGGTGAAGGCCGGTTCGGTCCACTCGAGCACCAGGGTGCGAGGACGCCGGCGACCGTCGACGGCAGCCCCGAGCGCGGCGACGCGGGCCCGAAGGTCGGCGGTGATCGCGGCGGCTTCGTCGACCCGGTCGGTGGCGGCGCCGAGCGTCTCGACCGACGCGATCACCTCGTCGAGGCGCATCGGGTCGAGGGTGACGACCTGGGCCGTGCACCCGAGATAGGTGAGGGCGTCGTCGACCTCGGACACGTCGACGGCGCAGACCGCACACAGGTCCTGGGTGACCACCAGCTCGGGTTCGATCTCGGCGAAGGCCCCGGCGTCGAGCTTGTAGAGATCCTCGCCGGCCGCCATGCGCTCCTTCACCACCACGTCGATCTCGGCCGGGGTGAGCCCCTCGGGCAGGGCGGACGTCGACACGATCCGCTTGGTGCGGGCCTCGGGCGGGAAGTCGCACTCGAAGGTCACCCCCACGACGTCGTCGCCGAGTCCGAGGTCGAACAAGATCTCGGTGGCGGACGGCAGCAACGACACGATGCGCATGAGCCGAGCGTACTTCTCGACCCCCACAAGCCTCGCAACGGGCCCACCACCACATCACCCGGGTGAAGCGCACCGACGCGGGAGGCGGCCGCAGGCCGCGACCGGGACGATGAGGTCATCGTCGAGCGCCGCTCGGCGACGACCTCGCTCTCAACTCGGAGGACTCATGACCTCGCTCGACCCCACCCCGTCTTCACCCGCCACGCCACGGCGCGGCACCGCCGCGATCTGCGGCGCCACCGGCTACCTCGGCCGCCACGTCGTGCGTGCCCTCCACGCGGACGGCTGGCACGTCCGTGCCCTCGCCCGCGACGCTGCCCGCTTGGGCGACGCCGCCGACGCCTGCGACGAAGTACTCGTCGGGCAGCCGACCGACCGAGCGACCCTCGACGAGTTGTTCGATGGCGCCGACCTCGCGTTCTCGTCGATCGGGGTGCGTTCGTTCCGACGGCGACCGACCTTCCGCGAGGTCGACGAGGCGATCAACCTCGCCCTGGTCGAGGCGGCCGAAGCCGCCGGCGTCGAGCGCTTCGTGTTCGTGTCGGTCCTCCGTGCCGACGAGCTCCGGTCGCACTCACCGCTGCTCGAGGCGCGTGAGCGCGTCGTCGATCGCCTTCGCGCCTCGACGATGGCGGCGACGATCATCCGGCCGACCGGCTTCTACAACGACATCGACGCGTTCCGGCAGATGGCCGAGCGGGGTCGGGTCTGGTTGATCGGCAAGGACTCGACCCGGATCAATCCCATCCACGGTGCCGATCTGGCCGAGGTGATCCGAGAGGCGGCCTCGTCGGGCGACACGACCGACCGCACCGTCGGTGGTCCCGATGTGTTCACCCAGGCCGAGCTGGCCGCAGCGGCCTTCGTCGGCACGGGCAACCCACCGAAGGTCAGCCACGTGCCCAGCTGGTTGGTGCGGGCGATCGGGCGGGCGGTGTCACCGCTCAACGCCAATGCCGGCGCCAACCTCCAGATGTTCGCCCTCATGGGCCGCACCGACATGGTCGGCGCCACCGTCGGCTCGCACCGCCTCGCCGACCACTTTCAGCAGACGCCCGAGACCGACCGCACGTAACCGTCGGGGATCCGTTCGGCGCGGAGCTCGTCGAGCGTGAACGCCCCGACGGCGCGGTGTTCATCACTGTGGCGGAGTTCGTCGAGCGCGGTGGGCTCGGCGGCCGTGCAGGCGTAGGTGACGATCAGCACGCGCCGTCCGGCGACGTCGTAGATCCACGAGTCGATCAGGCCGCCGATCTCCACCTCGATGTCGAGTTCCTCGCGGAACTCCCGGCGAAGCGCGGCCGCCGGCGACTCGTCGGCCATCTCGAGCCGGCCACCGGGCAGTTCCCACTCGTCGCGGTCGTTGCGCAACACGACGGTGCGCCCGCCGAGGGTGAGCACGCCCTTCACCGACACCGGCCAGCGGTCGTCGACCCACGGTTCGGTGCCGAGTCGCAGCGAACCGCCGGCGAGCGCAGTGCGGCTGCGCGAAACGACCTCGGCGGCCGGCCCGTCGCCGGGGATCACGTGAC
>JAWSVN010000168.1:0-3388 GCA_033851875.1 Acidimicrobiales bacterium | reverse complement strand
CAGCGCCTCGGCGTCGGCAAGGGCGACCGCGTGGTCGCCTACCTGCCCAACATCCCCGAGACCCTCGTCGCCTACCTCGCCACGACCAGCCTCGGCGCCATCTGGGCGTCGTGCGCCTCGGAGTTCGGGTCCCGCAGCGTCATCGACCGCTTCGGCCAGATCGAGCCCAAGGTGCTGCTGGCCGTGTCGGGCTACACCTACGGCGACAAGCCGATCGACCGCGGCGACAACGTCGCCGAGATCCTCGCCGGCCTTCCCACCGTCGAGCACGTCGTCGAGGTGCCCTATGGCATTGAAGGAAAGGGTTCCAGCCCGCTGCCCGGACTCGACACGCCGACCGTCGCCTGGGCCGACCTCCTCGCCGAGCACGCACCCCTCGCCTTCGAGCCGGTCCCCTTCGACCATCCCCTCGTCGTGCTGTTCTCCTCGGGCACGACCGGCCTGCCGAAGGCGATCATCCACGGCCACGGCGGCATCCTCCTCGAGCACATCAAGAATCACGTGCTGAGTTGGGACTTCACCCCCGACGACCGCCTGATGTGGTTCTCGACCACGGCCTGGATGATCTGGAACGCCTCGATGTCGTCGCTGCTGGTCGGCACCTCGGTCGTGATGCTCGACGGCAACCCGATGTGGCCCGACCTCGACGGCCAGTGGGCCCTCGCCGCCGAGACCGAGACCACCGTGCTCGGCCTCTCCCCCGGCTACACGATGGCGTGCCGCAAGGCCGGCATGTCGCCGACGACCACCCACGACCTGTCCCGCGTCCGCGAGATCTGCTCCGCTGGCTCGCCGCTGCCGCCCGAGGGTGCGCTCTGGCTGGTCGAGACGTTCGGACCCGACGTCCTGCTCAACAACGGCTCGGGCGGCACCGACGTCTGCTCCGGCATGGTGCAGGGCAACCCCCTCATCCCGGTCTACGCCGGCGAGATGTCGGGCCGCTGCCTGGGCGTCGCCACCGCCGCCTACGACCCCGACGGCAACGAGGTCGTCGGCGAACTCGGCGAGATGGTCATCACCCAGCCGATGCCGTCGATGCCGGTCGGCTTCTGGGGCGACGACAGCGGTGCCCGCTATCAGGGCGCCTACTTCGACGACTACCCGGGCGTGTGGCGCCAGGGCGACTGGATCCGGTTCGACGAGCGGGGCAGCTCGGTGATCACCGGCCGGTCCGACGCCACGCTCAATCGGGGCGGCGTGCGCCTCGGCACCGCCGAGTTCTACCGGGTGGTCGAGGAACTGCCCGAGATCACCGACGCCCTCGTCGTCCACATCGAGGACCCCAGCGGTGGCCTCGGCCGACTCGTGCTCTTCGTCGTCACCGCCGACGGCGCCGCCCTCGACGACGACCTGCGGCGCCGCATCGCCGTCGACCTGCGTACCGCCCTCTCGCCTCGCCACATCCCCGACGAGATCATCGAGATGCCGGGCGTGCCCCGCAGCCTGACCGGCAAACGCCTCGAGCTGCCGGTGAAGAAGATGATGCAGGGCGTCGACCCGACCAAGGTCGCCTCCCGCGATGCCCTCGCCGACCCCGCCATCCTCGACGCCTACGCCGACTGGGTGACCCCATGAGTGGCCAGATCCAACGAGTCGCCGTCATCGGCGCCGGGGTGATCGGCCTCAGCTGGGTCACCCAGTTCCTGGCCGCCGGCCTCGAGGTCACCGTGTGGGACCCCGATCCCGAGATCGACGCCAAGCTGGCCGACGCGCTGGCCACCGCCGATGTCCCCGCCGAGGCCGCGACCCGGGTGAGGGTGTGTGCCACCGTCGCCGAGGCGGTGGCCGACGCACAGTTCGTGCAGGAGAACGGGCCCGAACGGCTCGATGTGAAGCAGGAGCTGTTCGCTCAGCTCGACGCCACACCGGCCGGTGTCGTCATCGCCTCCAGCTCGTCGGGCCTCACTCCGTCACAGATCCAGGCCACCTGCGCCACCCCCGAGCGCGTCGTCATCGGCCACCCCTTCTACCCACCCCACCTGATCCCCGTGGTCGAGGTCGTCGGTGGTTCCAAGACCGAGGACTGGGCCGTCGACACCGCCGTCGACTTCTACGACCGCATCGGCAAGCGTCCCATCAAGGTGCGGACCGAGCTACCGGGGCACATCGTCAACCGACTCCAGGCGGCGCTCTGGCGCGAGGCCTACTGGCTGGTCCGAGAGGGCGCTGTGTCGGTGGCCGACCTCGACACCGCGATCGCCTACGGGCCCGGCTTGCGCTGGGCCTTGCTCGGCCCCTTCGCCACCCAGCACCTGTCGGGCGGAGAGGGCGGCCTGGCCCACGTGCTCGAACACCTCGGCCCACCGATGGTCGACTGGTGGCACACCTTCGAGACCCCACCCCTCGACCAACAGTGCATCGACGCTGCGGTCGACGGCGTCGACGCCGAACTCGACGGCATCGACCAGGCGGCGATGGTCGCCGAACGCGACGCCCTGCTCGAACAACTCGTCGCCCTGAAGTCCAACGCCCGGCACCTGCCGGGCTGACTGGAGAACAGAACATGCCCATCGATCTCGAGTCGATCGTCGCCATCGACACCCACGTACACGTCGAGTCCGACGGCCACGGCTGCTTCGCCCTCGACCAGGAACTGCTCGACGCCTCGGCCAAGTACTTCAAGGCCGACGCCGAACGGACCCCGACCGTCGAGCACCTCGCCGATCACTTCCGTGAGCGCAACATGGCGGCGGTCTGCTTCACCGTCGACGCCGGCACGGGCCTCGGCCACGACGCCCTGTCGATCGACGACATCATCGAACGGTGCCGACCCCATGACGACGTGCTCATCCCGTTCGGCACCCTCGACCCGCACCGCAGCGACGCGGCGGCCGAGGTGAAGCGTCAGGCCGACGACCTCGGCGTGAAGGGGTTCAAGTTCCATCCAACGCTCCAGGACTACGCCCCCAACGACGAGTGCTTCTACCCGATGTGGGAGGCGATCGAAGCGACCGGCCTCCCGATCGTGACCCACACCGGCCAGACCGGGATCGGTGCGGGCCTGCCCGGCGGCCGTGGCCTGAAGCTGCGCTACAGCCAGCCAATGCTGATGGACGACGTCGCCGCCGACTTCCCCGAGCTGACGATCATCCTCGCTCACCCGTCGGTGCCGTGGCAGGACGAGGCGATCTCGATGGCGACCCACAAGTCGAACGTCTACATCGATCTCTCGGGGTGGAGCCCCAAGTACTTCCCGCCGCAGCTGGTGCGAGCGGCCAACTCGATGCTGCGCCACAAGGTGATGTTCGGGTCCGACTACCCCGTCGTCACGCCGGATCGTTGGATCGCCGACTTCGAGACGCTCGACATGAAGCCCGAGGTGCTCCCCCTCATCATGAAGGACAACGCAGCGAAGGTCCTCGGCCTGACCTAGTGTCCCGGCCATGAC
>JAWSVN010000167.1:0-1370 GCA_033851875.1 Acidimicrobiales bacterium | reverse complement strand
CGCGCCCGCCCCTTCGCCACGCCCGGGCAGCCGGCGATGCCCTGGAAGACGGTGCCCTCTTCGACCGACGACGCGTCGGACTCGCGCGACTCCCACGTGTCGGGGTCGGGCACGGTGCCGTCGACGATGAACGGCGGGATCTTCGACGACAGCTCGGCGTGGCGCGGGATGCGCTCGGCGACGACGTCGGACATCGATGCCGGGTCGGCCAAGCACTGGCGGAACTCCTCGATGTTGAGCAGACAGGTGTGCCAACGCTCGGCCGGTCCGCCCCGCTCGGCGATGCGACGGGCGAGCTCGGCCTGAGCCCGGCGGGCGCCCTGGATGGCGGAGATCACCGTGGTCTTGGAACGCTCGCGGCCTTGGGAGAACACGGTCGTGGCGGCCAGCGCCTTGTCGAACTGGAACCGGTCGATCCGGTTGAGCGCACCGCGAACCTCCGCGATCGCGGCGGCCCGCTCGGTCGCCAGCCGGTCGGCCTGCAGGGCCGGGTCGTGCTCGACGGGAGCGTGCCGCATCCGGTCGATGGCGGCGAGGGGCGCCTCGGGGCGGAACTCCCACGGGTCGGACCCGAGGTCCCACTCGTTGGACCCGCGCGAGCCGAAGTCTCCGAGGAAGGCGTCGAAGTCGGCCAACCAGCCGGCGGCGCTCGGCAGGTTGCCGAGCCGATCGAGCAGACCCGCCACGCCCTCGTCGAAGGCGGAGGCGATCGCGGTGTCGGCCTGGGCGGCCCGGGCGAGCTTCCACATCGCGGCCGACGGGGCGGCCGACTCGACGTCGCCGATCCCGCCGAGCAGCGAGACGAGCTTGTCCTCCTTGCCCACCTTGACCAGCAGGTCGACGAGGGCACCCGAGAGCAGGGCGACCGAGAAGGTGTTGCCGATGTGACGGTCGAAGAGCTGCTGGAACAGCGGCACCAGATCGAGCATGTAGGCAAGCAGGGCGTCGTCGGAGGCGTCGTCACCGGGGTAGGCGGCGAGGTAGTCGGCGACGTCGGCCTTGTCGTCGAACAGCGCCGGCAGCGCCTTGGTGCCGAGGAGCCGGAACACGGTCTTGCCGAGCCGCAGCGACGAGCCGGCGTTCTTGTCGCCGGGACGGGCCACGTAGGCCGGGGCGTCGGACTCGCCGAAGAACTGCTGGTCGATCGCCTCGACCGTGCCGCCGGGCGCCCGCACCCCGAGGAGGCGGACGTAGCTGGCGTTGATGTAGCAGTAGCCGCCGAAGACGCTGAGGATCACCATGTCCTCGTCGTCGGGGAGATCACCGTCGGCCAGCAGACCGAGCTGATCGAAGGCGGAACGCCAGCCGTCCTCGGCCGCCTTGCCGTAGGTGCCCCACGTGAGGGGGAGGACGACCTCGGGGAAGACCTC
>JAWSVN010000166.1:0-9687 GCA_033851875.1 Acidimicrobiales bacterium | reverse complement strand
GTGAGATCCATGCCGCCGGCGTGGATGTCGAAGCCCTCGCCCAACAGGTCGAGGCTCATCACGACGCACTCGGTGTGCCAACCGGGGCGCCCGTCACCCCACGGCGACGGCCAGCTCGGCTCCCCCTCCTTCGAGAACTTCCAGAGCGCAAAGTCGGCCGGGTGCCGCTTCTCGGTGCCGACCACCGTGCGGTCGCCGCCCCCCTCGAGGAGCTGGTCGAGCGACTGATGGGCCAGCAGGCCGTAGCCCTCGACGCCCTCGACCCCGAGGTAGACGCCGTCGGAGGTGACGTAGGCCCGGTCGGTGTCGACGAGTCGGGCGATCAGGTCGACCATCTCGTCGACATAGGCCGTGGCATGGGGCGTGTGGTCGGGACGCAGGACGTCGATGCGGTCCATCGCCTCCCACCACACGTCCTCGGCCACCGCGGCGACCTCTTCGGACGAGATGCCCTCGGTGTTGGCCTTCTCGATGATCTTGTCGTCGATGTCGGTGACGTTCGAAACGAAGGTCACGTCGAACCCCCGCCAGGTCAGGTAGCGGCGGATCACGTCGAAGACGAGCACCATGCGTCCATGCCCCAGGTGGGGCGGGGCGTAGACCGTCGGACCGCAGACGTACATCGACACCTTGTCGGGGTCGCGCAGCTGGAGCGGGACCACCTCCTGCCGGGCCGTGTCGTAGATCCTGAGCATGGTGGAAACGCTACCCGTCACGACCCACGACACCAGGGAGTTTCGCCCGCAAAACGCACTCAAGCAGGCACAAAAGGGTGTCGAAGCTCCTCGTGATGCCGGTTGAAGGGCCGACACGGGCGACCGAAGCTGCCACCGAGGAGTGGGCGCAGCGAGTCTGGCTCGCGCGCGCCGTCCGCCTGGTCGCTCTCACGGGCCCGACCATCGTGTCGTTCGCCCTCACCTGGCACCTCACCCGCACCTATCCGCCCCACGAGGTGGCCATCCCCACCTGGCTCTGGTGGGTCGGGTTGATCCTGCTCGCGACGGTCACGATGCTCGGCGTCGACCGGGCCGCCCGCCGCCTGCTCCCCCTCGCCGCCCTGTTCAAGCTGTCGCTGGTGTTCCCCGACGAGGCACCATCTCGGTTCCAGACGGCCATGCGGACCGGCACCACCCGGCAGCTCCAACGTCGCATCGAGGAAATCCGTCGCGACGGGATCGACGACCCCGAGGTGAGCCGCGCCACGGTCATGCTCGAACTCGTCGCCGCCCTCAGTGTGCACGACCGGCTCACCCGCGGCCACTGCGAGCGAGTCCGGGCCTACACCGATCTGGTGATCGAGGAGCTCGGGCTCCCCGAGCAGGACGCCCAGAAGCTGCGCTGGGCGGCTCTCCTCCACGACGTCGGCAAGATCCACGTGCCGACAGAGATCCTGACGAAGACCAGCCGCCCCGACGACCACGAGTGGGAGATCCTGAAGTCGCACACCTGGCAGGGCGACCGCATGATCGAGCCGCTCAAGCCGTGGCTCGGTGGCTGGGCCCATGCCGTCGGATCCCACCATGAGCGCTGGGATGGAGGCGGCTACCCCAACGGGCTGGCCGGCGAGAACATCCACCTCGGGGCGCGCATCGTGGCCGTGGTCGACGCCTATGACGTCATGACGTCGGCTCGCTCCTACAAGAAGCCGATCTCGGCCGAGGAAGCGCGGGCCGAGATCGCCCGCTGCGCCGGCACCCAGTTCGACCCGCGGGTCGTCCGAGCGTTCCTGAGCATCGGGCTCGGCCGGCTGCGGTTCGCCGCCGGCCCGCTCGCCTGGCTGGCGAACGTGCCCGGCGTGGGCCAGATCGCCCCGGTGGCGCCCAGCGTCGCTCCCACCGTGGCGCCGGTGGCCACCGGCGCAACCGCCGCCGTGTCGACCCTCGCCGCCGTCGCCACCGGCGGGTTCGGGGGCGTCCTCACCCCCGACACCCCCGACGAGCTCGCGCTGGTCGAGACCCCGACCGAGGTCGTCGAGACCGATGGCACCGGCGTGACCGAGCTCTTGGCCCCCACCAGCACCACGATCGAGGTCGACGAAGAGGCCATCGAGCCCGCCGGCGGCACAACCGACGATTCGGCGCCCGGGGGCACGACGACCACCACGCAGGCGGACTCCGGCACGACCACCACCCAGCGGACGACGACCACCCAGCGGACGACGACGACACTGCGCCCGCCAACAACACAGCGCACGACCACCACCTCGGGCCCGACCACGACGGCCGCCCCCGGTGCGCCGGTCGCCGCCAACTCGACCGTCGACGGAGCCGAGGACCAGACGATCGCGGCCCCGGCGTCGGCGGCCGCCACCCGAAGCGTGACCTTCACGATCACCCGCCCACCGAGCAACGGCGACCTCGACGGCGCCTCCAGTGCGACGGTCACACCCCGCTCCGGCACAGCCACGTGGCCGCTGTCGTTCATCCCCGACAACGACTGGACCGGCACCGACTCCTACGCCTATCGAGCCTGCATCGGCGGGGCGTGCGACACCGCGACCGTGACGATCGTCGTGAGCGGCGTCAACGACGCCCCCACCATCTCGGGACCATCGTCGATCGACGGCACCGCCGGATCGGCGATCACGGCGGCCACGTTCACCGCCTCGGACATCGACGACTCGAACCTCACCGTCACCGCCACCGGACTGCCGGAAGGGCTCAGTTTCAACGGCGCTCAGCGGCGGCTCTCCGGCACCCCCACCAACCCGGGCACCGCGACCGCCACGATCCGGGTGACCGACCCGGACGGCGCCACCGACACCCACACGGTCACGATCTCGGTCGCCGCTCCGGTGGTCGGCATGGTCGTGATCACCGAGGTGCTCTACGAGCAGACCGACATCGAGGGCTTGCTCGGCAACGGCACCCAGGACGAGTTCATCGAACTCACCAACATCGGCGACGCCCCGGTCGACCTCACCGGCTATCGCCTCCTCGACCACGCCCCCGGAGGCGGCCGCGACAGCGGCCCGTTCTGGGGCGTGATGGCCGACATGTCGCTCGACATCACGCTGGGCAACGACAGCCGCGGCGGCGGTTCGGTCCTGGCGCCGGGTCAGCAGGCCGTCGTCTGGGTCGGCGACCCCGATCGCACGGGCTACACCTACCGGATCGCCCCGTTCGGCGCCGCCTACGACCACAACTTCCAGCTCGACACGTTCGATCACGCGCCGAGCGGTGCCCTCGAGTACGTCGACGCCGGCAACCCGTGGGGCACCCTCGGGTGGGCCGGCGAGGACGTCTGGCTCCTGGCTCCCGACGGCTCGGTGGCCGACTACCTCGCCTGGAACGACGGCGGCACGATCGAGCAGGAGTTCAGCGCCCACCCCGGCGCCGCCCACTGGAACCCCAACGGTGAACCCGGCCTGGCCGACGCCCCCGAGGGCGTGTCGATCGCCCTCGGCACCCCCGACCCGGTCGACGGCACCGCCTGCTGGACGTTCTCGACCCTCCAGCCCGGTGGCGGCTGCGCCGACCCGCGCCTCACCCGCGACACCGACAGCGCCCCCGGAGGCACCCGCGTTTCCTCGGCCGGACGCACCAATTACCTCTGAGCACCGCCCCGGCACCTCTAGCCTGTGGGGCCATGAGCACCGGCGCTCCCGACACCGGGAACCTCCCGAAGAAACCCAGCCTCGACGGCATCGAGGCCACCTGGTCCGCCGCCTGGCAGGCCGACGACACCTACGCCTTCGATCGCGGCGCGACCAGGGCCGAGGTGTTCTCGATCGACACCCCGCCCCCGACCGTGTCGGGGTCGCTGCACGTGGGTCACGTCTTCAGCTACACCCATACCGACACGATCGCCCGCTACCAGCGGATGACCGGCAAGCAGGTCTTCTACCCGATGGGGTGGGACGACAACGGCCTGCCGACCGAGCGCCGGGTCCAGAACTACTTCGGCGTCCGCTGCGACCCGTCGATGCCCTACACCGAGGGCTTCGAGCCACCGGCCGAGGGCGGCGTCGGCCCCGACGGCAAGGCGTTCAAGCAGCAGGTCCCGATCAGCCGTCCCAACTTCATCGAGCTGTGTGACCGCCTGGTCGAGGAGGACGAGAAGGCCTTCGAGCACCTCTTCCGCACCCTCGGCCTCAGCGTCGACTGGCACCAGCTCTACGCCACGATCGACGAGCGCAGCCGCCGGGTCTCCCAGCGCGCCTTCCTGCGCAACCTGGCCCGCGGCGAGGCCTACCAGCAGGAGGCGCCCAGCCTCTGGGACGTCACCTTCCAGACCGCGGTGGCCCAGGCCGAACTCGAGGACCGGGAGCGCCCCGGCGCCTACCACACCCTCCGGTTCCGCCGCCCCGACGGATCCGACCTGCTGATCGACACCACCCGCCCCGAGCTGCTCCCGGCCTGTGTCGCCGTCGTCGCCCACCCCGACGACGAGCGCTACCGGCCCCTCGAGGGGGCCACGATCACCACGCCGGTGTTCGGCGTGGAGGTCCCCATGGTGTTCCACGAGCTCGCCGACCCCGAGAAGGGCACCGGCACCGCCATGATCTGTACGTTCGGCGACACCACCGACGTCACCTGGTGGCGCGAGTTGAACCTCGACACCCGCGCCGTGCTGGGCCGCAACGGACGCTTCGTCGACGAGGCCCCCGAGGTCTTCACCGACGCCGCCGCCGAGCGCTACGCCCAGATGGCTGGCAAGACCGTCTTCAGCGGCCGCGAGGCCCTCGTGGCGATGCTGACCGATGACGGCGACCTGATCGGCGACCCGCGCCCGATCACCCACCCGGTCAAGTTCTTCGAGAAGGGCGACAAGCCCCTCGAGATCGTCACCAGCCGCCAGTGGTACATCCGCAACGGTGGCCGCGAGGCCGATCTCAACGCGGCCCTGGTCGCCCGGGGCGGCGAGATCGCCTTCCACCCCGACTACATGCGGACCCGCTACACCAATTGGGTCGAGGGCCTGAACGGCGACTGGCTGATCAGCCGGCAGCGCTTCTTCGGCGTGCCGATCCCGCTGTGGTACCGCCTCGACGGCTCGGGCGAGCCGGTGTTCGACGAGCCGATCGCCCCCGACGAGGCCACCCTGCCGATCGACCCGTCGACCGACGTTCCTCCCGGGTTCGACGCCGACCAGCGAGGCAAGGCCGGCGGCTTCATCGGCGACCCCGACATCATGGACACCTGGGCCACGTCGTCGCTCACCCCGCAGATCGCCGGGCGGTGGGAGGACGACGCCGACCTGTTCGAGCGGGTCTACCCCTACGACATGCGGCCCCAGGCCCACGACATCATCCGGACCTGGCTGTTCTCCACGGTCGTCCGGGCCCACTTCGAGCACGACGGCGTGCCGTGGACCCACGCCGCGCTGTCGGGCTGGATCCTCGACCCCGACCGCAAGAAGATGTCGAAGTCGAAGGGCAACGTCGTCACCCCCCTCGACCTGCTCGAGAAGTACGGCTCGGACGCCGTGCGCTACTGGGCCGCCTCGGGTCGTCCGGGCACCGACACCGCCTTCGACGAGGGGCAGATGAAGATCGGTCGCCGTCTGGCGATCAAGCTGCTCAACGCCTCGAAATTCGCCCTCGGCATGGGCGACCTGCGGGCCGCCCTCGACGCCCCGGTGACCGAGGACCTCGACAAGGCGATGCTGGCCCGGCTCACGACCCTGGTCGACGACGCCACCGCCGCCTTCGAGGCCTTCGACTACGCACGGGCCCTCGAGCGAACCGAGACGTTCTTCTGGACCTTCACCGACGACTACATCGAACTGGTGAAGAACCGGGCGTACGAATCGCGCGGCCCCGAGGCCGCCGCCTCGGCCCATGCCGCCCTGGCCCGGGCCCTCGACACCCTGTTGCGTCTCTTCGCCCCGTTCCTCCCCTTCGTCACCGAAGAGGTGTGGAGCTGGTGGCGAGCCGTCGACGACGACCACCGTTCGCTCCACACCTCTTCGTGGCCAGACGCCGCCGCCCTGCGAGCCGACGCCGACGGCGCCGACCCGGCGACCCTGGCGGTCGCCGGCGCCGCCCTCACCGAGCTGCGCCGGTCGAAGACCGAGGCCAAACGTTCGCTGCGTACGGCAATCACCTCGGCGACGATCACCGACACCGACGAACGGCTCGCGCTGTTGCGCACGGTGCTCGCCGACGTGGCCGAGGCCGGCGTGGCCGACGGCGTGGAGCTCGTGTCCGGTGAGACGCTGTCGGTCGAGGCCAACCTCGAGCCCGAGGCGACCACCGACGATCACGAGCAGGCCTGACCTCCTCGTGATCGTGCCAGGCGACACCCGCCAGACCGTCCTCGTCGAGCTGACCGGGCCCGACCGGCCCGGCATCACCGCCGGCCTGATGCTGCTGCTGGCGTCGGCCGACGCCGGCGTACAGGACGTCGAACAGATCATCATCCGGGGTCGGCTGTCGCTGTCGCTGGTGGTCGAGGTCCCGATGGGCAAGGACCTGATCAAGGAGCTGCTCCATTTCGGGTGGGAGCAAGGCGTCGAGGTCGACTTCAGCATCGTCGACTCGGTGCCGTCGTCGCGTCGCCCCGGCCTCGTGGTCACCCTGGTCGGCACCACGGTCAGCCCTGCCGACTTCGCGGCGGTGGCGGCGACGATCGCCGCCCACGGCGCCAACATCGATCGCATCGTGCGCCTGGCCCGCTACCCGGTGATGGCCTACGAACTGGCGGTGAGTGGCGACCCGCTCGAAGCCCTGCGCCACGACCTGCTCGCCGTCGCCGACTCGCTCCCCGCCGACCTCGCGGTGCACCGCGAGGGGCTCGGGCGCCGCGCCGCCCGCCTCGTCGTGCTCGACGTCGACTCGACGCTGATCCAGGACGAGGTGATCGAGCTCGTCGCCCGTCACGCCGGCACCGAGGATGAGGTCCGGGCCGTGACGGACCGGGCGATGAAGGGGGAGCTCGACTTCACCGAGTCGCTCCACGCCCGGGTCGCCACCCTCGCCGGGCTCGACGCCTCGGTCCTCGACCAGGTCCACGAGGAGGTGCGCTTCACCCCTGGGGCCCGCACGTTCATCCGCACCCTGCACCGCCTCGGCTTTCACACCGCGATCGTCTCGGGCGGCTTCACGGCCGTGACCGACAAGCTCGCTGCCGAACTCGGGATCGGCCACGCGTACGCCAACACCCTCGAGGTCGTCGACGGCAAGCTGACCGGCAAGGTCGTCGGCGACGTCGTCGATCGGGCCGGCAAGGCGGCGATCCTGCACCGCATCGCCGACGAGCACGGCGTCGCCCTCGATCAGGTGGTGGCGGTCGGCGACGGGGCCAACGACCTCGACATGCTCAACGCTGCCGGCCTCGGCGTGGCCTTCAACGCCAAGCCCGTCGTGCAGGAGGCCGCCGATACCGCCCTCAACGTGCCCTACCTCGACGCGATCCTGTTCGTCCTCGGAGTGCGCCGCGAGGAGATCGAGGCGGCCGAGGCCGCCGACGCCGGCTGACCGGCGCCGTCAGACCCGCACCGTCAGACCGGAGCAGGGCCGGTGACGTGGGAGAACCAGGCGTCGGCGATGCGGGTGATCGCCTCGACCCGACGTCGCTCGCGGGCGCGGAACACGCCCTCACGTCGTCCGAGCACGAACGATCCTCCGATCGAGGGCAGGGATGACGCGAGGGTGTCGATGCCCTGGATCACCTCGACCGCCTGATCGAGATCGGCGGCCTGGGAGCCGAACGTGAAGGCGCGCAACCAGTTGTCGTCGGGCCCGTCGCCGTCTCGCGCCAACACCCGGCCGGCCTCGTCGACGAGTGCGGTCCACGAAGCGCCGATGCAGCGCCGCCCGTGGAGGCACAGCGACGCCGCCAACTCGTCGGGCGTCTGGGCGCTGACCAGCATCTCGGCGGTGGTGAGGGCGTCGAGTTGAGGATCGTGGTCGGCGGTGGCCAGCGGCTCGACCGATTCCACGCCCACGCCTTCGATCTCGTTGATCTCCCGGACCATCAGATCGACCAGCCCGGCGTCGGGCAAGGTCACGACGAGCTCGTCGACGGCGCTGCCGGCGCCCTGCTCGAGGATCTCGATCCCCACCAGATCACCCTTGACCGCGCCGATCCGAGTGCCGACGGCACCGAGCACACCGGGACGGTCGGGCATCCAGACTCGGATGAGAAAGGAAGCACGGCCGTCCATGACGTCGGAGGATAGGGGTTGAAAATGAACAGAGTGTTTCTCCCGAGGGACACCTCCGCGATCGTCCCGCCGAACTCGTCCCAGCATCCACAGTCGACGGGCTGCGCTCTGAAAAACTGCTGACCTGGGTGTCGCTCGCCGATCCTCGACAAGGTCCGGGGTCGCCCGGACCGGCGGTCACGGTTCACTTCTCATGTCTCCCTCCTCTTGGTCTCCCCGCCGGCTCGTGCTCGCGCTGCTCCCCGTCTTCGTCGTGGGGTGCGCGGGCGGTATCGACGCGGCCATCGACGCCGCCGACCAAGAGCGACTCGAGCTCGGCGAGGCGCTCGCAACCGCCATCGACGACCGGGCAGGAGGGCGAGCCGGCCTCACCCAGCCGGTCGCGCTGGCGGACATCCCCGCCGACCCCGCCAACCCGATCACCGAGGCGAAGGTCGAGCTCGGTCAGCTCCTCTTCCACGACACCGCCCTGGCCGTCGCCGGCGTGGACGAGTCGCTGTCCCACACCTACTCATGTGCGAGCTGCCACCAGGTGGCCGCCGGCTTCAAGGCGGGGATCGACCAGGGCATCGGCGAGGGCGGCGACGGCTTCGACGACGTCCGCATCGTGATCGACGGGTTCGACGACCCCGACGTACAGCCCTTCGCCAGCCCCACGATCATCAACACCGCCTTCCAGGACGTCATGCTGTGGAACGGCCAGTTCGGCAACGCCGACGGGTCGGTCAACCACACGGTCGACCTCGACCGCCTCGCCACCGACGAGACCCCGAAGGCCACCAACCTGCTGGGATACGAGGGGGTCGAAACCCAGGCGATCGCCGGGCTCGGCGTCCACCGGCTGACCGGCCAGGCCAACGACGCCCTGCTGTCCGACGGCTACCAGGGCCTCCTCGCCGCCGCCTTTCCCGGCGAGTTCCCGGCCCCGCGCGGCGGCGCTCCCGTCTTCCCGACCGACGAACAGCTCGGGCTCGCCATCGCCGCCTACGAGCGCACCGTGATCGCCACCGAGTCGCCCTTCCAACGCTGGCTGCGCGGTGAACGCCGCGCGATGTCACCCGAGGAGCTGCGGGGTGCGCTGGTCTTCTTCGGCCCGGCCGGCTGCGCCGATTGCCACACCGGTCCGGGACTGTCGTCGCCCGTCGACTCGGTTCACGCTTCCGAGCTGTTCCAGGCCGTCGGGTTCGCCGACCTCGACGACGCCGGTCGCGACGGGCCCGCCTTCCTCGGCACGATCACCGACGCCGACCGTCTCGGCCGCGGTGGCCTGACCGGCGAGGCCGCCGACGCCTACGCCTTCAAGGTGCCGACGCTCTACAACCTGGCCGACGCCGAGCACTTCGGCCACGGCGCCAGCTTCGATTCGATCGGGGCCGTCGTCGACTACTTCCTGGCGGCGCTCCCTCAGAACCCGGCCGCCGCCGAGGCGCTCGATCCCCGCTTCGTGGCGCGACCGCTTTCCACCGAGCAACGGTCCGACCTGATCGCCTTCCTCACCACCGGGCTCCACGACCCGAGCCTCGACCGGTTCGTGCCAGAGGGCTGGCCCGACGTCCCGGTGACGCCGGGCTGACCGTC
>JAWSVN010000292.1:216-1099 GCA_033851875.1 Acidimicrobiales bacterium | reverse complement strand
GGGAGGCCGGTGACGATCGTGTAGCGCGGGCCGCAGTCGGTGCAGGTGATGAAGGCGTGCCCGAACCGACGGTCGGCCGGATCGTCCATCTCCGCCACACAGGCGGCGCAGGGGGCGGTGTCGGGCGGGATCAGGGTCACCCGCGCCTCGTCGAGGTCGGACTCGATGATGCGGAACCCCTCGAAGCGGTCCCGGCGGTCGAGCGGTGCGCTGCTGCGCACGAGCGACAACACCATCGCCAACGGCGGCGCGTCGGCCACGAGGCGGCGACGGAAGTCGGTCAGCTGCGACGCCGACCCCTCGGCCTCGATCACCACCCGGCCGGCGTGATTCGCGACGGTGCCCCGCACCCCGAGGGAGAGGGCGAGCCGATGCACGAAGGGTCGGAACCCGACCCCCTGCACGATCCCGCCGACCTCGAGGTGTTCGCGCTGACACCGCATGGCCATCACGGCGACGCGGGGTCGACGCCGCCCGATCGCAGGTCCCACAGGGTCACCCGGTTGTTGCCCGAGTCGGCCACCGCCAGGACCCCACGGTGCAGGGCCGTGCCGTAGGGCCAACAGAAGGTGTCGTCGCCCACCGCGTCCCACCGGTTCTCACCGGCCGCCGCCATGTCGAACTGCCCGAGCACCCCGTCCGCCGGCGCGGTCGAGGTCGTCGGCGCCTCGGTCCAGGTGAGGATGCGGTTGTTGGAGGTGTCGGCCACCACCATCGCCGGGCTGCCAGGACCGGACCCGTCACCTCCGGGGTGGGGGTCGACCGACACGGCGTAGGGGAAGCGGAACTGCCAGGCGGTCTGGGGCACGTAGGGGAACTCGGCGCCGGAGGTGAAGTCCTCCTGGCCGAGGACGAGGTCGGCGGGGCGGTCGCCCTCGATCGG
>JAWSVN010000292.1:0-188 GCA_033851875.1 Acidimicrobiales bacterium | reverse complement strand
GAGCGGGCGTCGGGCTGGCCCAACACCACGTCGGGCCCCACGTTCGGGTCGAGGGGCAGCTCGTTCCAGATCAGGACGCGGCGGTTGCCGGTGTCGGCCACCCAGAAGCGACCGTCGATCATCGCCAAGCCGAACGGCCAGTAGAAGCCGTGCGGCCCGCAGTCGCCACCCCGGTTCTCCCGGGTCGA
>JAWSVN010000165.1:0-11050 GCA_033851875.1 Acidimicrobiales bacterium | reverse complement strand
CGGTCGGCGTTGGTCAGGAAGTCCTTGGCCGAGCGCCAGCCGGCCTTGCGTTCGGTCGTCGCCGCCAGCATCCAGCGCAGGGCGTGGCTCGACTGGGTGGCCGCCCGCACGGTGACCTCGCCGTCGTCGTCGATCTCGACGGTGATCCCGCGAGGCTCCATCGGCTGGTTCGACTGGCGCGGACACGTGAAGGTCTCGGTGAAGACATGCTCGGCGGCGGCGAACACGTCGTCGACGTCGCCGTAGCGGTCGGTGTGGTCGTAGAGGAGGTTGTGGTTGGCCTTGTCCCACACCTGGGCAGAGGTCGCGTCGAGGGCGCGGTCGATCGTGCCGACACCGGGCAAGGTCTCGTAGTCGACCTCGACGAGCTCCGCTGCGTCCTCGGCGACGGCGCGCGACGTGGCGACCACGATGGCGACCGGATCACCGACGTGGCGGACCTTCTCCGACGACAGGGCGTAGTAGAGGGGGACGTAGAGGTCGGCCTGCTGGCCGAGGGGAACGAAGGGATTGGTCAGCGACTCGAGTTCGGCCCCGGTGCCGACGGTGACCACGCCGGCGAGGGCCTTGGCGGCCGTGGTGTCGATCGACACGATGCGGGCGTGGGGATACGGGCTCCGCACGAAGGCGGCGTGGAGGCAGCCCGCAGGCACGGCGTCGGCGACGTAGCGGCCACGGCCCCGAAGCAGTCGACCGTCCTCGACCCGCTTGACGCTCTGGCCGACGAAGCCGAGCCCACTGGTCTGGGCCGTCATGCCTGCTCCTCCTGGCGGTCGAGGGCGACGAGCACGCCGTCGATGATCGACGCATAGCCGGTGCAGCGGCACAGGTTGCCCGAGAGCTCTTCGCGCACGTCGTCTCGCGTGGCGTCCGGTCGACGCTCGAGATAGGCGGCGGCCGTCAACAAGAAGCCAGGCGAGCAGAATCCGCACTGGAAGCCGTGAGCGTCGTGCATCGCCTGCTGGACCGGGTGGTAGGCGGCGTCGGCGGCCGGCCCGTCGGCCAGCCCTTCGACGGTGGTGATGGCGGCACCGCCGGCCTGCACGCCGAGCATCAGGCACGACCGAACGGGTCGACCGTCGAGCAGGACGGTGCAGGCACCGCACACCCCGTGCTCGCAGCCCAGATGGGTGCCGGTCAGGCCGCACTCCTCGCGGAGCACGTCGGCCAGCGAGCGTCGGGCCTCGGCCTCGACGACCATCTCGTCGCCGTTGACCGTCAGGGAGAAGCGTGCTCGCTCCCCCGGTGGCACGACGGAGGGCAGCGGCTGCTCGGTCATCGAGTCTCCTCGCTCAGGGTCGTCAACGCTCGTCGGGTGAGGATGCCGGCCAGGTGGCGTCGGTAGTTCGCCGACGCATGCACGTCGGCGGGTGGTTCGAGTCCGGCGGCCACGGCCGCGACGGCGTCGGCGATGGCGTCGGCGTCGAGGGCCCGACCTCGGAGTGCGTCCTCGGCCTCGGCGAGCCGGATCGGCGTCGGGCCGACGCTGAAGAAGGCGAGGCCGGCATCGTCGACGACGCCGTCTCGCTGGGCCACGGCGGCGGCCAGCCCGACGAGGGCGTAGTCGCCGTGGCGACGGGCCTCCTCGACCACGACACCGGCGGCGTGCTCGGGCCAGGCCGGGAAGCGCACGGCCGTGAGGACCTCGTCGGCCTCGAGGGCGGTGTCGAGGAAGCCGATGAAGAAGTCGGCGGCCTCGATCTCGCGACGCCCACGGACCGACTCGGCGATCATCGTGGCGCCGACCGCCCGACACACCGCCGGCAGTTCGGCCGCCGGGTCGGCGTGGGCGATGCTCCCGACGAGCGTTCCCTGATTGCGGATGGCGCGGTGCCCGATGTGGGGCATGGCGGCGGCGACGAGTGGGGCCAGCCGGGCCACCTCCGCGGAGTCCTCAACCTCGGCGTGGCGCACGAGGGCCCCGACCGTGATCGAGCCGTCGCCGCCGACGTCGATGCGGTCGAGCCCGGGCACGCCGCCGAGATCGACCAAGGTGCTCGGCGCGCCGAGGCGCAGCGCCATCACGGGCAGCAGGCTCTGGCCCCCGGCGAGGATCTTGGCGTCGTCATCGGCGGCGAGCAGGGCCACGGCCTCGGCGAGGGAGGCGGGCCGGGCGTAGGCGAAGGGAGGGTGCTTCATCCCTCGCGAACGCTACGGCCCTGACCCGACCGCTGCCAGTCGTTCGGCCAATCGTTCAACCCTGAGCCCGCTCGCCCTTGGCCGCCTTCTCGACGATCGCGCCCACGCGTTTGGCGACGGTCTCCGGCTTGGCGGCGCTGACGACCCACCACAGCATCATCTTGCGGGCGCTTGCGGAGAAGGCATCCCAGTGGCGCCGTGCCTTCGGCTCGGCGTCGAGGGCGGCGGCCAGCTCCGGCGGTTCGATCAGGTCCTCGACCGGTTCGTAGATCGTCCACCAGCCGTTCGCCCTCGCCCGTTCGACCGCGGCTCGACCGGCGTCGGTCATCAACCCGGCGGCCTCCATCTCCTCGACCCGTCGACGGTTCAGGCGAGTCCACGTGCTGCGGGGCTTGCGGCGAGTGAACATCTGCAAACCTCGCGCCTCGTCGAGCGTGGTCATCGTCGAGTCGATCCAGCCGAAACAGATCGCTTCCTCGACCGCCTCGGGGTACGGGCAGCGAGGCCCGTGCTCCTCACCGCGCCACGAGCACAGCCAGACGCCTCGCTCGGTGTCGTGGTTTGCCGCCAGCCACGCTCGCCAGACGGCCCGTGATTCGGCGTGGAAGATCGGGAAGTCGAAGTTCCAGGTCGCCGGGTGGTCCGACGCACTCGATGGGCCGGGGCCGCCCGCAACCCCCGTCACTCGCCGGCGGTGTCGTCGTCGGTGTCGTCGGCGGAGATGCGCAGGGCGTCGTCGCTTGCGCCGTCGACCATCACCTCGCTCATCCGATCATCGACGTCGTCCCACTCGGTGCGCAGCGCACGGGCCATCACCGCGTGCATCAGGTAGAGCGACGCGATGTAGGTCAGCTCGAGGATCACCTCGTCCGACAGCGAGGCCCGCAGCACGTCGAAGACCGGCTCGGGCACCCGCCCGGCTTGGAGACACAGGCAGTCGGTGTAGGCCAGGACCGCCCGCTCGAGCTCGTCGAACTGGTCGCTCACCTGCCAGTGGGCGATCGCCGCGATCCGCTCCTCGCTCTCGCCGAGGCCACGCATCGCCTTGCAGTGTTGGGAGTAGACGAAGTGGCTCTCCATCACGTAGCCGGCCCGGGTCTGAGCCAGCTCGCGCAGGATCGGGTCGAGCGACGCCTTGCGGTAGACGCCGAAGCCGGCCACCGCGTGATCGAAGACGAGTTCGGAGTTGGCGAAGACGGTCCACCAGTCACCGGGGGTGCCGGTCGAGGTGCCGGGCTCGACCACCGGGTCGCGATCGCCGAACAACAGGTTGTACATCGCGGCACGGATGCCCTCGTCGCCGACCTCGGCCCGGGAGACTTCACGAAGCCGAGGCATCAGGCGCGCTCCCCGACCGCTTCGGCCTCGAGGACCCGCATCGGCTCGTGCCGCACGTCGTCGGGGCCGAGAGGCCGGTTCCACGAGGCGAACTCGAGCAGGATCCCGTCGGGGTCGAGGAAGTAGATCGAGCGCACGAACACGCCGGGACCGTTCTCCGCTGCGATCCCGAACTCGCTGTCGTCGTGGTTGGCGACATCGGTGCACTCGACGCCGGCGGCCCGGAGCCGCTCGGCGTAGCCGTCGATCTTCTCGGCCGGCACGTCGAAGGCGACGTGGTTCATCGAGCCGTGGGCACTCGCCAGCCGACCCTGATCGGGGCGCGACATCGGCCCGCTCACGCCGGGCGTCGCCTTCTCGGCGTCGGGGAACCAGAAGAAGGCGACCGAGTCGCCGCCACCGCAATCGAAGAAGAAGTGTTGGCCGCCACCGGGCAACTCGATCGTCTTCGTGAGGGGCATGCCGAGCACCCCGGAGTAGAACTCGACCGTGCGCCCCATGTCCTCACAGACCAGCGCCAGGTGGTTGATGCCACGGAACTCGAAGTCGTCGCTCATGATCGCAGTCTGCGAACAGTGCTCGCATTCGTCAAGCCGAACTGTGCCGAACGCCACAGTCGACACCTTCCAGTTGCATCGCAGCACAAGATCTTGACAGAGTCCAGAATCAGCGCGAGTCTGACTCTCGTGCACACCTCCCCCGTTGAACAACTTCGTGCGCACGGTGTCCAGGTGACCGCCCAACGCCTGGCCGTCCTGCACGCGATCGCCGACTCCCCCCACATCGCAGCCGACGCCATCACCGAGGCTGCCCGTGCCCACCTGGGCACCATTTCGAGGCAGGCCGTCTACGACGCACTGGGCGTGCTCGTCGACAAGGGCATCGTCCGCAAGATCGAGCCCGCCGGCTCACCCGCTCGTTTCGAGACCCGGGTCGGCGACAACCACCACCACCTGATCTGCCGTTCGTGCAGCCAGGTCGTGGACGTCGATTGCGCGACCGGTGACACGCCCTGCCTCACGCCCGACAACGACGCCGACTTCGTGATCGACGAAGCCGAGGTCGTCTACTGGGGCCTGTGCCCCGCCTGCCGGTAACCCGCAACCACCCACCAAGACCTGAGGAACGTCGATGACCGACTCTTCCAGCAATCAGCCCGAATGGGGCTCCCTGACCTCCGCCGAGTTCCAGTCCAACGAGAAGTGGTGGCCCAATGCGCTCAACGTGCGCATCCTCCACCAGAACCACCCCGACTCCACCCCGATGCCGGCCGACTTCGACTACCGGGCCAACCTGGCGAACGTCGACATCGACGCCCTCACCGCTGACGTCGACGCCCTGATGACCGACTCCAAGGACTGGTGGCCCGCCGACTTCGGCCACTACGGCGGCTTCTTCATCCGCATGAGCTGGCACGCCGCCGGCACCTACCGCGTCAGCGACGGCCGAGGCGGTGGCGGCACCGGCGCCCAGCGCTACGCCCCGCTCAACTCCTGGCCCGACAACGGCAACCTCGACAAGGCCCGACGCCTCCTCCTGCCGATCAAGCAGAAGTACGGCAAGGCCATCTCGTGGGCCGACCTGTTCGTCTTCGCCGGCAACCGAGCGCTCGAGACGATGGGCTTCACCACGGCCGGCTTCGCCTTCGGCCGTGAGGACATCTGGGCGCCCGAGGACGACATCTACTGGGGCCCGGAGAACGTCTGGCTCGACGACAAGGACGAGCGCTACAGCGGCACGTTCGAGACCGGCGACCGTGAACTCCTCGGCGCCCTCGCAGCGGTCCAGATGGGGCTGATCTACGTCAACCCCGAGGGCCCCAACGGCGTGCCCGACGCGATGAAGTCGGCCCACGACATCCGTCAGACGTTCGGCCGCATGGCGATGAACGACGAGGAGACCGTCGCCCTGGTCGTCGGCGGCCACACCTTCGGCAAGATGCACGGCAACGGTCCGGCCGACGCCGTCGGCGACGAGCCCGAGGGTGCCGGCCTCCACGAGCAGGGCTTCGGCTGGACGAGCTCCCACGAGAGCGGCCTCGGCGAGTACACGATCACCTCGGGCCTCGAAGGTGCGTGGACGCCGACGCCGACCGAGTGGGACAACTCCTACCTCGAGACGATCTTCACCCACGAGTGGGAGCTGGTGCAGTCCCCCGCCGGCGCGAACCAGTGGCAGCCCAAGTCGGTGCGAGACGGTTTCATGGTGCCGCCCGTGCAGCCGGGCGCCCCCGAGACCAAGCCGACGATGTCGACCGCCGACATGGCGATGATCACCGACCCGGCCTATCTCGAGATCTCCAAGCGCTTCCACGAGAACCCCGACCAGCTCGCCGACGCCTTCGCCAAGGCGTGGTTCAAGCTCCTCCACCGCGACATGGGCCCGGCCAGCCGCTACGTCGGCCCCCAGGTCCCCGGCGAGGAGTACCTCTGGCAGGACAACGTGCCCGCCCACGAGGGTGCCGTGATCGGTGACGCCGAGATCACCGAGCTCAAGTCGGCCATCCTCGACTCCGGGCTCACCGTCGACCAGCTCGTCTCCACCGCGTGGGCCGCAGCCTCCACCTACCGCAGCACCGACTTCCGCGGTGGCGCCAACGGCGCCCGCATCCGCCTCGAGCCCCAAGCCGGCTGGGACGTCAACGTGCAGGCCGGTGTCGCGGCCGTGCTCACGAAGCTGGGCGAGGTCCAGGGAGCGTTCAACGGCAAGGGCGGCGCTCAGGTGTCGCTCGCCGATCTGATCGTGCTCGGCGGCGGTGCCGGCGTGGAGGCGGCTGCGAAGGCGGCCGGCCACGACCTCACCGTGCCGTTCACGCCCGGCCGCACCGACGCCTCCCAGGACGAGACCGACGTCGAGTCGTTCGAGTGGCTGGAGCCGGCGGCCGACGGCTTCCGCAACTACGTGAAGAAGCAGGGCGCCGTCCCGACCGAGCACCAGCTCATCGACAAGGCGTTCATGTTGAACCTCACCGCGCCGGAGATGACCGCCCTCCTCGGTGGCCTGCGGGTCGTGGGCGCCAACGTCGGCGACGAGGGCCACGGCGTGCTCACCGACCGCCCCGGTCAGCTCACCAACGACTTCTTCGTCAACCTGCTCGACATGGGCACCGTGTGGGCCCCGGTCGGCGAGGGCGAGGACGTCTTCGAGGGTCGCCCCCGCACCGGTGGCGACCCGACCTGGGCCGCCACCCGGGTCGACCTCGTGTTCGGCGCCAACAGCCAGCTGCGAGCCATCGCCGAGGAGTACGCGGCGGCCGGCGGCGACGAGCTGATGCTCGACGCCTTCGTGCGGGGCTGGGTGAAGGTGATGGAGAACGACCGCTTCGATCTCGACTGACCGACTCGGCCGACCCGGTCCCCTCGACCGGTACCCGCTGAACGGTGGGGCGTCGCTGCGGCGGCGCCCCACCGTCGCGCCCGGGTGATGACTAGCGAGCGAGACCGATGGCGTCGAGCTCGGCCCGGAACGCAGCGCGCTGCACCGGTGCGGTCCATCGCTTCGGGTCGAAGGTCGCCTCGGCGGCGATGCCCAGCACGAGGGCGACCATGCGGTTGGCCGTCGCCACGAGGTCGACGTCGGAGGCCACCGCGCCTCGTTCGACGAGGAGTTGCAGGCAGCCGGCGAAGCGTTCGGCGGTGTGGCGGGCTCGGGCTCGCTGCTCGGCGGCGAGGGACGGGTTGCCGAGCGCCTCGCCCCAGAACGCCAACCAGATGCGCCAGTCCGCCTTGCGGGTCGAGTCGAGCGGGAGCACGGCGTCGGCCAACCCGGCGATGTCGGCCGGGTCGGCGTCGAGCACTTCCTGGATGCGCTTCCGGGAACGGTGCACGGCGATCTGGTAGGTCTCGTAGAGCAGCTCGTCGACATCCGCGAAGTAGTGGGACACCACCGTCGTCGAGTGACCGGCAGCGTCGGCGACCGCCCGAACGGTCAGCGCGGCCCGCCCGCCCTCGACGACGAGGCCGGCCGCCACCTCGGCGACCTCGCGGCGCCGCTGTACGTGATCGACGTACTTGGGCACGCCACTCCCCTCGACTTTCCGGGACCGGACGAGGATTCTACGACAGTGGTTGCAGAACCGCGACCGCCGTGAACCGCTCCCTCCACCCGGTCAGAACCTGACCGCCCCGCCGCGTAGCGTGACGCCCGATGCCTCCACTCAAGGACGAACTCTCGCCAGCCCTCGTTGCCCGCCTTGCCACGAGTTTCGGCGGCACGACCGGGTTCGATGCAGCGCAGTTCGAGGACGCTGCGGTCGATGGGCTCGACGATCTCGAGCTGAAGGAACGCATCTCCCACATCGCCGGCGCGCTGAGTGAGGCGCTGCCATCGAACACCGCACCGCTGAGCGCCGCCATCCGCCGAGCGCAGGCGAGCGGAGGCCTCGACGGATGGGCGTCGCTGCCGGTGTGCGAGGTGGTCGCCACCACCCTGCTCGACGAGCCCGGCGAAGCGCTCCCACTCCTGGCCGAGTTGACGCCTTGCTTCAGCGCCGAGTTCGCGCTCCGCCCATTCCTCGAGCACCACCACGAGCTCACGATGGCGACGCTCGCCGGCTGGGTCGACCACCCCGACGAGCATGTTCGACGCCTCGTCTCCGAGGGCACCCGGCCACGCCTGCCGTGGGCATCGGTGTTCCGCCCATTCGTCGCCGACCCCCGACCCGCCGTCGCCCTGCTCGACCGACTCCACGACGACGGCGCCGCCTACGTGCGAACCTCCGTCGCCAACCACCTGAACGACATCAGTAAGGACCACCCCGAGCTGGCGATCGAGGTCGCCGGACGCTGGCAGGCGTGCCCGCATCAACCCTCGGTGATCCGCCACGGACTCCGCACCCTCGTGAAGCAAGGCCACCCCGAAGCACTCTCGCTCCTGGGGTTCGGCCCTCCCGACGGGGTCGCTGCGGAGCGGTTCGTGTGCGTTCCCGACACGATCTCGATCGGCGACGACACCGAGATCGAACTGACGCTGACGACCACGACCCCGATCGAGGCCCTGATCGATTTCGTCGTCCACTACCAGGGCCTCCGCGGCGCCAAGGCCGGCAAGGTGTTCAAGTGGACGACCCGATCGCTCACGCCGGCCACCCCGAGCACGCTGCGCAAGACCCACCGCTTCGCCGATGTGTCGATCCGCCGCATCCACCCCGGACCGCACCGGATCGAGGTGCAGGTCAACGGGGTGGTGCTGGCNNAGCAGGTGGTCGATGGCGAGCTGGTCGACCCGGGTGACGCCATGGGCCCGATCACCGCTGGCCTCGGTGTCGAAGTCCTCGAACGAGCTCGGGTCGGCGAGCAGGTCGGCGTAGGTCTCCCCCTCGGCCAGGGTCGGGGTCGACAGCTCGGGCACGCCGGCCGCGGCCAGCGCTTCCTGCACCTCGGGGTCGGCCCGGAACGCCTCGGCCCGCTCCTTGAGCAGCAGGTAGGTGCGCATGTTCGCCGCCGCCGAAGCCCACACTCCGTCGATCGCCTCGGTCCGCAGCGGCTTGTAGTCGAAGTGGCGGGGACCCTCGTAACCGCCGTGTTCGAGCAGATCGACGAGAGCGAAGGCGCTGAGGAGGTCGCCGTGGCCGAACACCAGGTCCTGATCGAACTTGGGGCCGTGCTGGCCGTTGAGATCGATGTGGAAGAGCTTGCCGTGCCAGAGCGCCTGGGCGACGCCGTGCACGAAGTTGAGGTTCGACATCTGCTCGTGACCGACCTCGGGGTTGAGGCCGACGATGTCCTCGTGTTCGAGGCTGGAGATGAAGGCGAGGGCGTGGCCGACGGTCGGCAGGAAGATGTCGCCGCGGGGCTCGTTGGGCTTGGGCTCGAGCGCGAAGCGGATCCCGTAGCCCTGGTCCTTCACGTACTGGGCGAGGAGGTCGATCGCCTCCCGGTAGCGGTCGAGAGCAGCCCGGGCGTCCTTGGCCACGTCGACCTCGGAGCCCTCACGGCCGCCCCAGAAGACGTAGGTCTCTGCGCCGAGTTCGGCGGCGAGATCGAGGTTGCGCATCACCTTGCGAATCGCGAAGCGGCGGACGTCACGATCGTTGGCGGTGAACGCTCCTTCCTTGAACATCGGATGGGTGAACAGGTTCGTCGTCACCATCGGCACGGCCAACCCGGTCTCGTCGAGGGCCGCCTTGAGCTTGGCGAGGTGGGCGTCTCGATCGGCGTCGCCACTCCCGAAGGGCACCACGTCGTCGTCGTGGAAGGTGATGCCGTAGGCGCCGAGTTCGGCGAGCCGCGTGACCGACTCGGCCGGTTCGAGGGCGGGACGAGTGGCGTCGCCGAAGGGGTCGCGGGCCTGCCACCCGACGGTCCACAGACCGAAGGTGAACTTGTGTTCGGGACGAGGGGTGAGGGCATCGCTCATGACATGGGCTCCTTGGTGGAATCGAGTGGGGGCAAGATCGTGGGATCGGTGATCAGCCGATCGAGGGTGAGGGTGGCGCCGCCGATCAGGGCGGCGTCGCGGCCGAGCGGCGAGCGGCGAACCTGGGTCGGGTGCCAGCGGCCGCCGAGGGTCCGCTCGACGAGGACGGCCTCGAGATCGGCGACGTCGCCGTCGCCGAGGCCGGCGAGGGTGCCGCCGAGGACGACGGCCTGTGGGTCGAACACGTGGGCGATCGACCGCAGCGCCGACGCGAGCGCGTCGACGACCACCTCGGCGGGGGCGTCGCCGTCACGGCCGATCACCGCCTCGAGGCAACCGCTGGCACCGCACGAGCAGGCCGGCCCGCCAGGGTCGACGACGAGGTGGCCGATCTCGGCCGCGAACCCGTGGTGACCACGCACCAGCGTCCGCTCCAACACGACGCCACCGCCGACGCCACCACCGGCGGTGACCGAGACGAAGGACCGCAGGTCGGTGCCGGCGCCGTGACGGAGCTCGGCCAACGCCGCCAGATTGGCCTCGTTCTCGATCGCCAACGACAAGCCGAGGCGGTCATCGACACGGCTCAGCAGGACCTCGGGCCAGCTCAGGTTGGGAGCAGCGACCAGCGCTCTGGTGTCGGGGTCGACCAGGCCCGGCACGGCCACGGCCCCGCCGACGCACCGCACGTCGGCACCGGCGGCTTCGCCGAGCACCTCCTCGGCTACGGCCACGAGCCGGTTGGCCACGGTCGTCGGCCGGCTGCGTTCGTTGTCGACACGACGTCGACTCGAGAAGCGCACCTCGCCGGTGAGATCGACCAGGCAGGCCGCCACCTCGTCGACCCGGATTTCGAGGCCCAGAGCACCGAGCGAGGTGCCGCGCGGCTCGACGATCACGCCAGGACGGCCGACCTGGCCGTCGCGGCGGGCCGAACCCTCGGTCACCAGCCCTCGGCCGAGGAGGTCGGCGACCAGGGTCGACATCGTCGCCTTGGTCAGGCCCACTCGCTGGGCCAGCGCCGCCCTCGAGCTCGCCCCGTCGGCCAGCAACGCCTCGAGGACGAGGGAGAGATGGTGGCGGCGCATGTCGCCGTGTTCCATCGGCTTCCGGCTCGACTCGACCATAAGTTCAGAGACTATACGAACTCTGCACCAGTCCGCTCGGGAACCGCCATCTCGACACTTCCGGCCGGCCCTGGGAGATTGTCGGGATG
>JAWSVN010000164.1:0-2272 GCA_033851875.1 Acidimicrobiales bacterium | reverse complement strand
CGCCCGGCTACGCCACGTTCGAGGTCCGCCCTCGCCCGGGCGGCTCGATCCGTCGGGCATCGCTCACCCTGCGGAGCCCCCACGGCCCGATCGAGGTCGAGTGGGCGGTCGGGTCGGAGGGCACCGCCGACGACCTCGAGCTCCGAGTGGTCGTCCCCGCCGGCACCGAAGCGACGATCGTGCTGCCCGACGACACCACCCACATCGCCGGCCCGGGCGACCACGGGTTCAGGGCACCCACTGCTCCTCGATGAGCACCACGACGCCGCCGACCACGTCGATCCACACCCCGAAGTGGGCGGCGGTCGGCAGGGTGTCGCGGTAGGCGAGCCAGTCGTCGAAGGAGCCGACGTCGGGGTTGTCGATCGACCCGCTCGTCAGGAACTCCTCGTAGTAGGTCACGTTCACCGCCGGATCGACGGGCACCGAGCGCACGGCGTCGTTGGTGTTGGTCACGAAGTAGTCGTTCGGCGGCGGTGACTCGTCGCCGGTCTCAGCAGCCGCCGCGACCGCCCCGGCGCCCGTGTACCAACAAGCCAGATCGAAGTCGATGCTGCCGCCGGCGGTCGAACTGACGAACCCGAACCACCGCCCATCCGGCAACGACCCCTCGCCCGGCGTGCACCCCGACCCCTCGGCCAGCTCGGTCACGACGACGGTGGTCGTGGTCGACTCGACCGTCGATTCGGTCGTGGTCGACGGCTCTGTTGTGGGTGGCTCTGTTGTGGACGGCTCTGTCGTCGTTGGATCAGCGGTCGTGGCGGTCGGCTCGCTGGTGGTCGTCGACTCGGTGCCGCTGTCGGACCCGCCCGCACATGCGCCGGCCAGCAACGAACCCGCCACCAACAGGCCGACCACCACGGCTGGGCGAAGCTCGGGCGAGATCATGGCCGCATCGTGCCACGTCCGCGCCCCGCGTTGGGAGCGCGCCCGTACCCTGTCGCGGTGACTCGCCACGACGCCGAACGGGCCCGCTTCCTCGCCGGCCTCGCCGCCACCGTCCGCCTCGATCCGGCGATCTTCTCGAACCCGGGCGTCACCGTGATCGGGCGGGACGATCGCGCCGAGTCCGGCGCCGCCGCCTGCTACTCGATCGACGACCACCTCCTCGTCTGGGCAGACCCCGCCGTCGTCGACTCGCTCGCTCCCCTCGCCGAGCGGGCCTCCGCCCCCAGCCCGGACGAACTGTTCGCCTTCGCCGAGACCGCCGGCTTCGAGTTCGTCGCTGACGCCACGATGCGGCTGCTCGCCGACCACACGCTCCCCGAGCCCGCCGAGCTACCCGACGGCCTCGGGTTCGAGACCCTCGACCCGGCCGATCCGGCGACGCTCGAGCGCGTCACCGCCTTCACCGCGTCGTGCGACCCCGACGACGTCGAAGAGGCCGCCCTCGACGAACTCGACGACTTCCAGGAGTTCGCCATCCGGGTGATCACCGACGCCTCGGGTCGCATCGTCGTGTGGGCATCCGCCGCCCCGTGGGACTGGGACGAGCCCTTCGGCGAGCGTCGCTTCGGCGACATCGGCGTGTTGGTCGCCGATGACGCCCGTGGCAAGGGCCTCGGCCGCGCCGCCGTGGTCGAGACCACCCGCGCCCTCATCGCCGACGGGGTGGAACCCCTCTACCGCCAGACCGACGACAACGTCGGCTCGGCCGCCCTCGCCCGGTCCCTCGGCTTCACCCCGGTGACGACGCTGCGCTACTTCAAGCGTTGATCGCTCTCAGCCCAGGGATTCAGTGACGATCACGACGGCGCCGCTCACCGTGTCGAGCCACACGCCCGGCCGGTCGGCGACCGCCACCTCGGCCCGGCCGGCCATCCAGTCGGCGTAGGTTCCGACCACCTCGTCGGCCGGGTCCATCGATGGATACCAGGTGACGTTGGCCTCGGCCGCGACGGCGATCGTGCGCAGGGTGTCGTTGACGTTGGTGACGTGGGTGGCGCCCGTGCCGCCGGCCGCCGTGACGGCCGACCCGGAAAAGTGGCACGCCAGATCGAACTCGACCGACGTCTCGGTCATCATCGTCACGAACCCATACCAGCGACCGTCGGGCAGCGCCCCGTCGAAGCCCGGCGTACATCCCGCCCCGTCGGCCAGCTCGTAGATCGCCGTCGTCGTGGTGGTCGGCTGGGTCGTCGTCGTTGGGGCTGCGGTCGTCGTGGTGGCGCCGCCGTCCGCCTCATCGAGTGCCCCCTCATCCTCTGCACCCTCATCGAGTGCCATCGTGTCGGGAACGGTCTCGGTGGTCGTCGTCTCCGCGACCTCACCC
>JAWSVN010000163.1:5963-12065 GCA_033851875.1 Acidimicrobiales bacterium | reverse complement strand
CTCGCCTCGAGCCCTTCGATCGCCGCGACGACCATCGAGGAGACGACCTCGGGGTCGGCGCCGAACGACCGGTCGCCGATCACACCCCGGTTCTCGTCAGCGGCGACGAGATCGGCGACGGGGGCGAAGACGACGTTGATGCCCTGAGCCGCGGCCTCGTCGGCCAGCACGGTCATCGCCGCTCGGGCAGCGTCGGCGTCGGGTGTGAAGGTGCGCGCCGCCGGGAGCGGGGTGACACCGTCGCGCAACCGGGCGACCCGTCCGCCCTCCTGGTCGACGGCGATCAGGAGGCCGGGGAGGCCGACGCCGGTGGCCGCGGTCTGCAGGTCACTCGACAGGGTGGTGGTCTGGGCCGCGTCGGCGATGTTGGGCCCGAGGTAGACGACGCCGCCGAGGCGGTAGTCGGCCACGATCTCGGCCATCGACGCCAGCCCGGTGCGGGCGGTGTTGGTCGCCGCTTCGGCGTCGGTGGGGGCCGACGCCGAAGTCCCCGACAGGACCGGCATGAGAAGTTGGCCGACCTTGTCCTCCACCGACATCGCCGCGAGGCGTTGGTCGACCGGCGACAGCGTCGTGGTCGTCGCCTCAGCGGTCGTCGTGGTCGCGATCGTCGTGGGCGCGCTCGTGGAGGGTGTGGCCGTCGTCGTCGGCGCCTCGCCCTCCGCCGCCTCGTCGGTCGAGACGGTGTCGATCGACACGCCGCTGCAGCCGGCGACAAGGCCCGCGACCAGAGCGAGGGCGACGAGCGCGACCGGGTTGATCCGGCGGTTCATCGATCTCGCTCCTGACGGTCGTCGCCACGTCGGTGGGCGTCGGCTCGGGCCACGACCTCGTCGGCCAGTCCGTCGCCGAGGAGGGCGGACAATTCGGCGCGGTGCCGGCTCGCCATCGTGCCCTTGCCGACCCGAGCCTCGGGAGCCTCGGTGCAGAGCCAGGCGACGGCGTCGACCTCCTCGGCCGCGTTGTCCGGCTCGAGAGTGTCGGCGCGCGCTGGCGGCTCGCCGAGCCAGTCGACGCGCTCCCAGCGTCGCAACGTGGCCTCGTCCCCGCTCCGATCGACCCGCAACGGCACCTGCCAGCACACCGACGGCTTCCACTCGAGCGGTTCGTCGCCCTCGTCGACTGCGGCCAGGTGCAGGGCGCAGCCGGCCCCGCCCTCGAAGCCCGGTCGGTTGAGGAAGACACAGGCGCCGTCGACGACCCGGGTCGCCGGCGACCGCCCCTCGCGACGCGGCGCCAGCACGCCGTCCGCTTCCGCTGCCTCGGCGTACTGGAACCGCGCCGGATCGAGGGTGCGGGCCAGGGTCGCGATCATGCCGGCCTCGTCGTCGTCGAGCAGTTCGGCCCCGAGCGAGCAGCACCCCAAGCCGCGGGCGACGTCCGGGGTCGCCCCGATTCCGGCGCAGCCGGCTCCCCAGATACAGGTCCACGACGAGGCCAGGAAATCGAGATCGACCCGCCATCGCGTGCCCTCGTCGTCGGTCCCGACGACCGTCACGTCGACCGCCTCGTCGACCGTGCAGTCCGTGGGGGGTTCACTCGTCTCCGACACCGCCGAAGCCTACGCTGCCCGAGTGGCCCGAACCGACTGGAACCCGCTGCTGCGCGCCGAGTTCGACGAGCCCTACTGGGCAGAGCTCCAGGCCTTCGTCGCCGACGAACGGGCCCACCACCCGGTCTACCCGCCCGCCGACGAAGTGTTCGCCGCCCTCCACCTCACGCCTCACGCCGAGGTGAAGGTCGTGATCCTCGGCCAGGACCCGTACCACGGCCCCGGACAGGCTCACGGGCTCGCTTTCTCGGTCAGGCCACCGGTGCCCCCGCCCCCTTCGCTGGCCAACATCTTCACCGAGCTCGAGGCCGACGTCGGGGTGTCTCGCCCGGACCACGGGTCGCTCGAGGCCTGGGCCCACCAGGGCGTGCTCCTGCTCAACACCGCCCTCACCGTGCGGGGCGGCGCGGCCAACAGCCACGCCAAGAAGGGGTGGGAGCGCTTCACGGATCGCGTGATTCGCGCGGTCGCCGACAAACCCGAGACGGTCGTGTTCATCCTGTGGGGCGCCAACGCTCGGGCCAAGGCCAAGATGATCGACCAGGACGTCCACGCCGTTCTCCAGTCGCCCCACCCATCGCCGCTGTCGGCCCACCGCGGCTTCTTCGGCAGCCAGCCCTTCTCCAGGGCAAATGCCGCCCTCGAGCGGGCCGGACGGCCCACGGTCGACTGGTCGCTCGGCTGAGCGAATCTGCGGTCGCCCTGCACTCACTCTCAGGTAGCTCCTAGAATCCTCCCCGAGGATGAGGCGGCCCGTTCTACGATGCCGCCAACGGACATCGACGTCGGTCCGAGGTCGCTGGCCCCAGCCATGATGCTGCTCATCGAGGATGCGGCACATCGAGGTTTGGTCGGTGGCCCCGGGAGGGAACCGGGCTACGTCGAGACCTCGGAGCAGAAGCGGCACCATGGCACTTTCGATCCACAGCGACAGCGGCGACGATTCGGTCCTCCGGCACGTCGGTGCCCGGCTGCTCGACCTCGCCGTCAACGCCGGGGTCCTGTTCAGCCTGTGGCTCGGCTACGCCTTCGTCCGCCAGCTCACCGCCGACGCCTGGGACGTGGCGCTGGTCAACTCCGGCCAGATGCTGCGCATCCAGAGCTGGCTCGGCCTCCCCCACGAGGGCGCCCTCCAGCAGTCGGTGCTGGGCTGGCCGGCCGCCGTGCGCGCCGCCAACACCTACTACATGTGGGTCCACTTCCCCCTCACCGGCTTGTTCGTCTTCTGGACGTGGCTGCGCCATCGGCACGCCTTCGGCGTGATCCGTCACACCCTGATCGGGGTCACCGCCGTGGGGCTCGTCCTCCACGTCGCCTACCCGCTGGCGCCGCCCCGCTTCCTGCCCGGTTTCATCGACACCGGCCAGGCCTACGGCCCCGATCCCTACTCGATCAGTGTCTCCGACGCCGCCAACCAGCTCGCGGCGATGCCCTCACTCCACGTGGGGTGGTCGCTGATCGTGGCACTCAGCGTGGTGGCGCTCAGCGCCCGACGCTGGCGGTGGTTGGCCCTCGCCCACCCGGCGATCACGATGGCCGTCGTCGTGCTGACCGGCAACCATTACTGGACCGACGGCTTCGTCGCCATCGGCCTCGTGCTGCTCGCCTGGTGGTGGGCCACCCACCTGGCCGGGCGACCCCTGCTGCGGCTCTACGACCGCCCGGCCCCCGACCGCCCGGCCTACGAGTTCGCGGCGCGAGCGCCCCGCACGAGCCTGCCGGGCGTCGCCCCGGTCGACGCCCCGTCCGACATGATCTCGGTGCCCGCCACGAAGGTGTGACGGTAGCCCTCGGCCCGCTGCAGCAACCGCTTGCCGCCGGCCGGGAGGTCGTAGGCCATCTCCGGCGCCCGCAGGCGCAGGTTGTCGAAGTCGATGACGTTGAGGTCGGCTCGATAGCCCGGCGCGAGCAGCCCTCGGTCCTCGAGGCCCACGGCGAGCGCCGTCGCCCGCGCCTGCTTGTGAACGAGCAGCTCCAGGGGCAGTCGGCCCTCGGGACGGTCGCGGCCCCACCACTGCAGCAGGGTCGTGGGGAAGCTGACATCGCAGATCGTGCCGACGTGGGCACCCCCGTCGCTCAAGCCCGGCACGGCGGCCGGGTGGGCCAGCATCTTGCCGACCACGTCGAGGTTGCCGGCGGTGAAGTTGAGGACCGGCATGTAGAGGAACGCCCGGCCGTCGTCGGCGAGCAGTTCGTCGTAGGCCAGTGACGCCGGGCTGACGCCGAGCGCGGCGGCCCGGGCTGCGATCGAGGTCGACGGGTCGGGCTCGTAGTCGGGCGGGTCACCGAGCACGAACTGGAGGTCCCACTTGTGGATCAGGCGGCCACCGATCAGGCTCTCGCCCTTCTTCGGGCCGGCCAGCGTCTCGAGGATGTGGGCCTTCACCTCGGGCTGCCGCATCCGGGCCACCCGCTCGGCGAGGGGCAGCTCGGCGATGTCCCGGTAGGCGGGCACGGCCATGAACGGGTTGAGGGTGCCCTGCAGTCCCAACAACAGACCGACGGCGCGTGCCCCGACCTGGCCTCGCATCGTCACGCCTCGGGCCGAGGCGTCGGCGAAGCGGTCGAGCTCGAGCTCCCAGTCGTCGGGACGCACCGGCGACTGGGCGATCGAGATCGAGATCGGTCGACCACTCTCGGCTGCCATGCGTTCGAACAGGTCGAGTTCACCGTCCATGTCGATGAAGTCGCTCACCACCTGGAGCACGCCCTTGCCGGCCGCGCCGAGGGCCTGGGCGATGCCGACCAGCTCGTCGGCCTCGGCCTCGAGTGTCGGGGTGAGCTCACCGAGGCTGCTGCGGTGGTTGAGGGTGCGCGACGTCGAAAAACCGAGCGCGCCGTCCTCGACGGCCTGGCGGGCGAGGTCGGCCATCGTCGCGATGTCGTCGGGGGTGGCCGGCTCGCGGTTGGCGCCCCGCTCCCCCATCACGTGGAGCCGCAGCGCGGCGTGGGGCACCTGGGTGCCGAGGTCGATGTCGCGGTCGCGTCGGTCGAGGTAGTCGAGGTACTGGCCGAAGGTCGACCACTCCCACGGCAACCCCTCGTGGAGGGCGGTACCGGGGATGTCCTCGACGCCCTCCATCAACTGGATGAGCCGTTCGCGGTCCTCGGTGTGGACCGGGGCGAACCCCACGCCGCAGTTGCCCATCACCACCGTGGTCACGCCGTGCCAGCTCGACGGTGCGAGGGCACTGTCCCAGGTCGCCTGACCGTCGTAGTGGGTGTGGATGTCGACGAAGCCGGGCGCCACGACCGCGCCGTCGGCGTCGATCTCCCGCGCGCCGCGGCCGCTGACCGCGCCCACCTCGGTGACGACACCGTCGTCGATGGCCACGTCCGCGGTTCGGGCCGGTGCACCGGATCCGTCGACGACGGTGCCGCCACGGACCACCAGGTCATGCTCGCTCATGGGTGTCCTCCTCGGAGCCGGTTCCCCGCGGCTCTCGTTGGTGAACGACCTTAGCCCTCGGCGAGGAGCAGGCCCAGATGGCGGTCGAACACGGTGGTGAGGTCCGCGGCGCGAGAACCGAAGCTGTGGAGCGGCGACCGGTCGGTGTGGGCCTCGTTCACGATCACCCGGTTGGGCAGCGCCGGCTTCAGCACTGCCTTGGCCCCGACCATGCGGGAGAGCGCCCGTCGGTGGGTCTCGGCGTCGCGCGACCGGGCAGGCAACCGGTTGAGCACGACGCCGGCCAGGTCGAGTCGGCGGTTGAAGCGGTCCCACACGTCCTCGACGAGGTCGATCACCGGCTCGACGCCGCGCACGCCGAAGACGGTCGGCTCGACGATGACGAGGGCGCCGTCCGCGGTCGCCAGCCCGTTGATCGTGTTGAGTCCGAGCGACGGTGCGCAGTCGATGAGCACGAGGTCGAAGTCGTCGACCACACCCTTCAGCGCCTTGGCCAACCGAAGCTCGGGGTCGGTGCGGCGGACGTCGGTCTCCCGCTCGGTGAGGTCACCGCCGGCCGGCAGCAACCAGACGGTGTCGCCCCAGCCGCTCGGCACGATCATGTCGGCGGCCGCCCCTTCCTTGTTGGCGGTGAGGGCGTCGCCGGTCCCGAGGTTGTCGGACGACGGGTTGACCCCGAGCGACCAGGTGGCGTTGGCCTGGGCGTCGAGGTCGACCACGAGGGTCCGCACGCCCCGCATCCACGCCGCCGAGGCCAGCCCGAGGGTGACGGTGGTCTTGCCGACCCCGCCCTTCTGGTTGAGCACTGCGATCTGTCGAGGCATCCCGACAGTGTCGCAGGCCAGCCTCACGGGAGGGTGGAGAGGGTGATCGGGTCGCTCAGCTCGCCCGGNNGTGCCGTCGGCCGCGAGGGCCCGGATCTCGTAGGTGAAGGTGGTGCCCGCCGGCAGGTTCAGGTCGGTGAACCAGCGGTCGGCGTCGTTGGCGATCACCACTCCGTCACGCAGGATCTCGTAGTCGGCCGCACCGGTCACCGCACTCCAGTTCAGCACGATCCGCGAATTGTCCTGGAAGTTCGACGTCACCGACGCCGGCGCCGGCAACGGCTGCCCCACCGGCGTCCCCGTCGTCGACACGGTCA
>JAWSVN010000163.1:0-5938 GCA_033851875.1 Acidimicrobiales bacterium | reverse complement strand
CGGGTCGCTCAGGTCACCGAGCTCACCGGTGGCCGTGATGCCACGCACCTGGTAGTCGTACGTCGTACCCTGAGGCAGATCGAGGTCGGTGAACCACCGATCGGCATCGGTGCCGATCGCCACACCGTCACGGACGATCTCGTAGTCGACTGCGCCGGGCACGGCGCTCCAGTTGATCACGATCCGCGAATTGTCCTGGAACGTCGACTGCACCGAGGCCGGTGCCGGCAGCGCCCCGCCGGCCGACTCGCAGAAGCGGGAGAAGCCGCCGGCCCACAGCTCGGTGCCGGCATCGAAGTCGCCGACGGCGCTGATGTCGCCACCGAGCCAGAGACAGCCGTTGGTGTCGCCGTGAATGGCCCACACCCCCGACTGGGTGGCGGCCGCGTTGAGCTGGAAGCTCGAGAGGTAGTCGCCGCTGTCGCCGTCGTAGGCGGCCACGTACTTGATCGGCGTGACCAGGACGTCGCCGGGGACCGGGTCGAACCGGTTGACCCAGTAGTCGTAGTCGGCGTAGTGGTCGGTGTAGCAGTGGCAGCTGGCGTAGATCCGGTCGCCGACCACCTCGATGTCCTGGTAGTCGCCACCGCGTCGGGTGGAGTGGATCCGCAGGATCTCGTTGGTGTCGCCGTCGAGCTGCCACACGGCGTGCTCGGAACCACCGATCCAGATCTTGTCGCCGAACACCTCGACGTCCTGGATGTAGCCCCGGTTCGGGTAGGCGGTCTGGTCGATCCACGGCGTGATGCCGGCCATCTCGAGCCCACTGGTGGTGTCGAGCGAGGTGAAGTACTGCGACTGGGCCATGCCGTTGACCGTGGTGAAGTAGCCACCGATGTGGAGCTCGGCGCTGTCGTCGTCGAGGGCCATGCCCCAGATCGAGCCGCCGCTGACCGTCGGCGTCCAGGTCGTGTCGACGAGACCGGTGGCGGTCGAGGCCCGAGCCAGGCGGCTGAGCACGGTGCGGGGCACGCCGTTGCGGCCTCCGGTGGCCGAGAAGGTACCGCCGGCGTAGAGGTAGGTGTCGTCGAGATCGATCGACTTCACGACGACCGGATAGCTGCTCCACGGGTTGTTGAGGTCGGGGAGGAACGTCGGGTCGACGGCACCGGTGACGGGATCGATGGCGGCGAGCCCCTCGGTGTAGGCGGCACCGTTGACGGCGGTGAACTCACCGCCGACGTAGAGACGGCTGCCGTCGGGCGATGCCTTCAGGGCGTAGACGGGGGCGTCGATCGCCGGGGCGAACGACGCGATGTGAGCCCCCGAGTCGACGTCGAAGGCGGCCAGGTAGGGCTGGGCGACCGGGGTCGAGTTGGAGAACTGCTGGACCTGGGTGAAGCGACCGCCGACGTAGACCACGTCGCCGATCTGTTCGATCGACCACACCTGGTTGTCGATCGGCCCGGTGAACTGGGTCGGACCGAGCCCGGTCACGCCCCACGTCGGGGTCGGGTTCGGACTGATCTCCGCGCTCGCCACCGCCGGCACGGCGACGAGGAGCGACACGAGCGTCGCCATCGCCGTCAGCAGGAAGACCGCCACCTTCTTCAGATACACCATCCACGGAGTGTCACACTCCGATCACTCCGCGTGATGGGCGCAGGTTCCCGAACGCGGTTCACCTTGATGGGCCGTTCGGCCCGAATCCAGGCGTTCNNCTCAGACCCAGTGCTCAGACCCGGTGCTCAGACCCCCAGCGTGAGATCGTCGAACAGGGCGTCCTGGCGGGCCTCCGCCTTGCCGGCCATCCAGTGCTTGCGACAGCGCAGGTCGTAGGACACCTGGGGCGGGCCGTCGGCGCCGTGCTGGGTGTCGCCGACGGCGATCAGGGCACCGTCGTAGACCTGGCGACCGTCGACCAGGCGAGCGTTGTGGGTGGCTCGGGCCCCGCACCAGCAGCGAGCCTCGACCTGGATCTCCTGGCGCACGTCGGCCACCTCGAGCAGCCGCTTGGTGCCGTCGAACAGCAGACCCTGGAAGCTGGTGAGAAGGCCGAACGCGTAGAGCTCGATGTCGAGCTCGTCGACGATGCGGGCGAGTTGGTCGATCTGCCGGGGCTCGTAGAACTGGGCCTCGTCACAGATCACGGCGTCGAGACCCGGGCCGCCATAGTGGGCGGCCGAGATCAGCCGGTGGAGGTCGACGGTCGGGTCGATCAGTGTTGCCTCGGCCGACACCCCGAGTCGGCTCGAGACCACGCCGGCCTGGCGATCGAGCTGGGTGATCAAGAGGCAGGCCAGGCCGCGGCTGGTCAGATTGTGATGGATCTGCAGCGCCTGGGTCGACTTCCCGGACCCCATCGTGCCGAAGAAGAAGCGGAGGGCGGCCATGGATCACGAACCTATCGGAGTGCGCCGGTACCGTGGTCGTCCGTGGCCCCCCGTCTCCACGATCGCATCCATCCGGTGCCCGATCCTGTGGCCGGCTTCGCCGCGTACGTCGGGCGCCCGTTGTGGAACGAGGCTCGACGCCCCCTCGAGGCCCGGCGGCTCCGCCACAGCGACCTGTGGCAGGGCGTCGGCGTGCCCGAGGGTCGGGGCCGTCCGGTCATCCTGATCCCCGGCTTCCTCGCCGCCCGTCGAAGCACCGACGCCCTCGCTCGTCTGCTGCGCGACGCCGACTGGGACGTGATGCAGCCCGAGGTGGGTCGCAACGCCGGCCCGGCGATCACCACGATCGAGGCCGCCCTCGAGCACGCACGCGAGGGCGTGGAACGCACCGGTGAGAAGGTCCACCTCGTCGGCCACAGCCGAGGCGGGCAGCTCGCGCGGGTCCTCGCCGTCGCCCACCCCGACCTCGTGAGCCAGGTGATCGTGGCCGGCACGCCCCTGCGCACCAAGTACCCCAAGTACCTCGTCGTCAAGGTGCCGGCGGAACTGCTCGACAAGGGCTGGCGTTGGGGCCTGCTCGGACGGGCCGACCCCGAGGCCGAGGACTGGGTCGACCGCCTGCGCTACGCCGAATTGCCGCCCGCGGTCGAGCTGGTGTCGGTCTGGTCGAAGCTCGACGGGGTGGTCGACTGGCGGCTCTGCATCGACCCGACGGCGGTCAACATCGAGGTTCGGTGCTCCCACCAGGGCATGTTCAACTCGGTGGCCGGAATCCACGGGATCCTCGCCGGGCTGTCGGGCGACGTCCCGCCCCGGACGATCGACCCGAGCACCGCCGACCAACTCGGGCTCGAGCTCTGACCTCTGGCCCCTAGCCGCGCGCTTCGGCGATGAGAGCCTCGACGGCGATGGCGAGGCCGTCGTCGTCGCTGGTCGGGATCACGGCATCGGCCGCGGCGATGGCATCGTCGCTGCCGTTGGCCATGGCGAACGACCGGCCGGCCCACTCGAGCATGGCAACGTCGTTGTGGTTGTCGCCGAACGCCGCCACCTCCGACGGGTCGATGCCGAGGTCGCCGCAGAGGGCATCGAGGGCGATTGCCTTGGTCACCAGCCGGGCCCCGACCTCGAGGAACCGCAGCCCCGAGTAGCTCACCACGCCCTTGTCGCCGATCGAGTCGACCGCGGCGCCGTAGAGCCGGTCGAGGGGCAGCTCGGGGTGGAACACGATCACCTTCTGGACCCGGCCGTGGAACGCATCGAGGACGTCGTCGACCGGCGGCACCGGCGGCTCGTTGGGCACCAGCTCGGCGAAGCCGGGCTCGTAGGCCATGCCCCGTTCCAGCTCGAGGGCGAACCGGCAGCCGGGCACCTCGGCCCGGAGCTCGACGATCAGACCCTGGGCCACCGACGGATCGATCCAGAACGCTCGCACGGTGTCGCCCCGGTCGAGATGGCGGGTGATCGCCCCGTTGGCGAAGACCCAGTAGTGGTTGATGCCGAGTTCCTCGATCACGTCCTCGGCCACCGGCTCGGGGCGGCCGGTGGCAGGCACGACGAGGATCCCGGCCGCCTCCGCGTCCCACAGGGCCCGCTGCACCCGCGGCGACAGGCTCCCGTCGGAGCGCAGCATCGTGCCGTCGATGTCGGTGGCGATCATGCGGACCGGCGGCGCCGGGGAGCTCGTCATTCGTCGAGCATACGACCGACCAGGGCGGCGACTGCCGAGCGCTCGGAGCGACTGAGGGTGACGTGGGCGAACAGCGGATGGCCGCTGAGCGCCTCGACCACGGCGACGATGCCGTCGTGGCGACCGACCTTGAGGTTGTCGCGCTGGGAGATGTCGTGGGTGAGCACCGCCTTCGCGTTCTCCCCGAGTCGGCTGAGCGCGGTGAGCAACACCGACTTCTCGAGGTTCTGGGCCTCGTCGATGATCACGAAGCTGTCGGACAGCGTCCGGCCCCGCACGTGGGTGAGGGGCAGCACCTCGAGCATGCGACGGTCGACGATCTCGTCGATCACGGCCTCGCTGCAGATCGCCGAGAGGGCGTCGGTGACAGCGGCCGCCCACGGCGACATCTTCTCGTCCTCCGAACCGGGCAGGAAGCCGAGGTCCTGACCGCCGACGGCGTGGAGGGGGCGGAACACCAGCACCCGGCGGTAGCGGCGCTCCTCCAGGGTCTGCTGGATCCCCGCCGCGATCGCGAGCAGGCTCTTGCCGGTGCCGGCGGCGCCGCCGAGGCTGACGATGCCCACGGTCTCGTCGAGCAACACGTCGAGGGCGACCCGCTGCTCGGCAGACCGGCCGCGCACCTCGAACGCCGACGCCTCGCGCACGAGGTGCACCTGCTTGTCGGCCTGGAGCCGTCCGAGCCCCGACTGGGACCCCGCCTGCAGCGCCACTCCGGTGTGGCAGGGGAAGTCGCGAGCACCGTCGAGCTCGACCGAGCCGTTGGCGAACAGCTCGTCGATGTCGGCCGGCTCGACCTCGAGCTGGGCGAAGCCGGGCCAGATCGGGCTCGAGGCGAGCTCGTTGCGGTACTCCTCGGCCTCGATCCCGAGCACCCCGGCCTTGAGACGCAGCGGCAGGTCCTTCGAGACGAGCACGACGTCCTCGTCGTCGTCGAGCAGGGCGAGGCAGACCGCCAGGACCCGATGGTCGTGGTCGCCGGTGGCGAGGGCAGCCGGCACATCGACGTCGACGTGGTTGGGTTCGATCCGCAGGGTGCCGGTCGGACCGAGAGGGATCAGCTCGTCGAGGCCGCCGTACATCGACCGCAGACCCTCGAGTTCGGCGAGCGCCCGACGGGCACCCCAGCCGAGCTCCGGGTGGCGCTGTTTGGCCTCGAGCCCGAGCAGGGCCACGAGGGGGATCACGACGTCGTGCTCCTCGAACCGCTGCGGCGCCTTCGCGTCGGCCAACAACACCGAGGTGTCGAGTACGTAGGTGCGGCGTCCCTCGTCGGGGATGGCCGCGTCGGCGGCGGCAGCAGCGTCGTCGAAGGATCCAGGCATGGGATTCGGATGTCCTCTTGGTGGTTTGCTGACGTGGCGACCGGGGCCGCCGAGCGCATGGATACCAGCCGGATCGGCGCCGGTCCGGGCAATCTGGACGCCACGAGACGAAGATCATCCAAGGTTCACACAACGTTCAAACCGGGTCGCCGACGCTGACGCCATCGCACGCAGGCCGGAGTCAATCGGCCGAATTCTGCTGCAAACGGGCCGCCCCACACACCCAGCGCGCGAAACCAACCGTGGGGTGTGGTGTTGCGAATGGATGACGACCTAGCCGCATCGAAGAGACCTTCTTCACCTGTGGCGAATGGCAAATGACCGGCGGGTATATTCCGCGGCGGTGCTCGGAGGGGCAGAGCCAAGGGGTTCGACAATCGACCCCACTGCCAACCCGGGCGGACACCAACCAAGGAGAGAGAACCCATGAAGCGTTCGTGGCGCCTGCTGTTGGCGCTCCTCGCATCCTTCGCTCTGATGGCCGCCGCGTGCGGCAGCTCGGACAGCGACGGTGCGACGGAGGCCGGAGCCGATACCGAAGAGACCGACACCACCGAGGCCGAGGCCGAGGAGACCACCGACGACACCGA
>JAWSVN010000162.1:1845-14090 GCA_033851875.1 Acidimicrobiales bacterium | reverse complement strand
GCCGCCGCCGCCGCCGCTGCGAGCCCTGCCGAGCCGGCGGGACCGACCCTGGCCGACGACGAGTCGACGGTCGCCCCGTCGGTGCCCGACGGTCACGAGGTCGGGTTCGCCAAGGCGTCGGCCCCCTGGCTCGGCGAGGTCGGCGCCCAAGCGGGCGGCGACCGTCTCATCCCCGCCCTCGCGGCCCGAGTCAACCTCCTCTTCGACGAGACCAAGGCCGACCTGCGTCACACCGAGGAGTGGGAGGCGATCATCCCCCTCGACGGCGCGTCGATCGACGTCGAGAAGGCGATCGCCGTCGACTTCGACGACCGAGACTTCTCCCCCAAGGCCCCCGACGACGCGATCTACGTCCTGCCCTCGTTCAACCTCACCAAGACCGCCCTCAAGAAGGCCCAGACCGACCTGCGCGCAGGCCTCTACGCCGACGAGACCCTCGAGCTGCTCTGCAACCCCGAGCTGAAGCTCTACTCCCGTCCCGGCGAGGACGCCGCCGCTTTCGCCACCCGTTGCGAGGCCGCAGCCGACGACGGTGCCGACGCGGCCGCCGCCAAGATTCGCCAGAAGCTCGAGTCGAAGAGCGACCGGGTGCAGGCCGCGCTGGCCAAGGCCGAGGACCGGGTCGCCGAACTCGAACAGCAGAAGAAGGGCCGCAAGACGCAGAACATCATCGACATCGGGTCGAGCCTGCTCGGCGGTCTCCTCGGCGGCCGCCGCTCGGCTCGCTCGATGGCGGGTGCTGCTCGCCGCGTTGCCTCGGGGTCGCGTCAGTCGAGTTCGATCGGTGCCCGCCTCGAGAGCGCCCAGAACCGGGTGGCCGAGAAGGTGGAGGACCTCGAGGAACTCGAGGTCGAACTGCAGGACGCGTTGATCGAGATCGACGACGAGTGGAGCGAGAAGGCGGCCGCCGTCGAGCCGTTCGAGGTGCCGCTCGAGAAGACCGACATCACCGTCGAAGACCTGCGCCTGGTCTGGCTCCCCGCCACCCGCTGACCGACTCGGCGCACTGCCGAGCTCTNNGTGGGACTGAGCGTCACCAGAGTCGAGGCCGTCGGGCTGGCCCCGCTCAGGCGGGGGCGAGGTCGCGCATGCCCTGGATCGGGTCGACGCCGGCGAAGCCCATGACGGCGATCGCCGGGGTGTCGACCCCGTTCTCCACGTAGCGACCGATCTGTTCCCGGCAGTGCTCGGGCGAGCCGTGGATGACCAGGTCGTCGACGACCTCGTCGGGGATGGCGGCCAGGGCGGCCTTGCGGTCGCCGGCCTTCCAGTTCTCCCACATGCCCGCCAGCGCGTCACCGCGGCCGAGCCACTCGTGGAACGCGGCGTAGACCGGCACGTTGAGGTAGGCGGCGATGGCGAACCGGGCCTGGGCCCGGACCGTGTCGGCGTCGGCGCTCGGGCACACGAAGATCCGGGCGGCGATCTCGGGGGCCGGCTTGCCGGCCTTGGTCGCAGCGTCGTGCACGATCGGGGCGACGGTCGAGACGTCGCCGGCCGAGAGCCAGTTGATGATGGCTCCGTCACCCTCGCGCCCGGCCATGCGCAACATGCCGGGACGCAGGGCGGCCACCAGGATCGGCGGCGCCTGCTCGGGCTTCACGCCGAGGCGGAACCCCTTGATGTCGAAGCTGTCGTAGGTCTCGGTGACCTTCTCACCCTCGAACGCCGTCTTCATGAAACGGACCATGTCGCGCGTCTGCTTGTAGGGCTCGACGAACGGGATCCCGTTCCAGCGTTCGACGATCACGTTCGACGACGAGCCGATGCCCATCACGAAGCGGCCGGGGGCGGCGTCGGCCAGCGACGCCGCGCTCTGGGCCATCAGGGCCGGGCCACGGGTGAAGGCCGGGATGATCGCCACACCGAGACGCAGCTCGGGCGCCCACGCCGCCGCAAGGGCGAGGGGCGTGAACCCGTCGACCCCGTCGGCCTCGGCACTCCACACGTCGGTGTACCCCAGGTCGACGAGCTCCCGGTAGATCTCCTTGTGAGAGGCCAGGGACCCCTTCAGCGGAACGGTGATGCCATAGCGAGCCATCGGAGCACCCTTGTCGGTCCGTGCTGTGCTGTCCAATGAGCGCCTGTCCAGCCTGAGCAGGTCGCTCAGCTGGCCCAGACGTCGTGGGCCGAGGAGGCGACCACACGGAGCTCGGGGCGCCGCCCACTCCAGGCGCCGATCATCAGGGCCGGGCCCGAGGCCGCGATCCGCAGCAGGCCGGGGCCCTTCGGGAGCACCTCGAGCGACGGCAGCGGCCCACCGGCCTCGTCGGCGAACGCCGCCAACACCACGCCGCGGACCTCCGGGCCGGGCGGACCACCGATCGAGTCGATCCGGGCCCGGCGCAGCAGGGCCCGGTTGAGGGTCCGGTGCAACGAGCGGCGACGCAGGCGGTACCACACCCGGCTCGGCACGATGCCGGGGCGGAACGCGAGTTCTCGTCCATCCAGCCCGGCCCGGAGCAACACCGGGAGCTGCTCGGCGCTGGCCCGAAGCGACTGCAGCGCCAGCCGTTGCCGTTCTGCCCCGAGGCCGAGACCCCAGCGCCACCGCTTGGCCTCGTAGAGCACCCAACACGACGGGTCGACGGCGTGGTCGAGCCGGAGCCAGAAGCGTTCGAGCCCGACGGGTCCGAGCTGCCAGGCCCGCATCACCCCTGAGCCGGCGAACGCGTGGACCCGCGAGTCGGGCCCGTAGCCCAGCGAGAGGGCGTCGGCCGAGCGTTGCGCCTCGAGGAGGCCTTGGCGTGCCGATTCACGTTCGGCGTCGAGCTCCTCGACCGTCTTCGCGATCGGGATGCCCTCCGGGTAGCTCGTGGTGGCCAGGACGCGAGCGCCGCCGCTCTGGAGCGCCTGTTCATGCTGTTCGACGGCGACCGAGAACCTCGATCGGGCGCTCTCCAGCCGGTCGGCCGTCTCCTCAGCCGGCAGCACGACGCGGGTCGACGTCAGACGGCTCGACTCGCGAGCGGCCGCCCAGCGGTCGTAGAGGGCGCAGACGACCGCCAAGAGGGCGGCCACCGCGGCCAGGGTGAGGATTGCCGCTCCGAACACGACGCCGAGGCTAGTGGCCTTCGGCCCTGGCCCCGGAGACCTCGGGGAGGTTCGATGTCGACGACGGCTCGTGCCCGCAATCACCGATGACTGCGGCCTGATGATTGCAGTCGGGAGGAGCCGGGTAAGTCCTGCTCGGGGAGCGGTCCCCATCCGCTCCCCGAATCCCTGTCACACCCCATCCGCATACTTCGAACCATGACCTCCACCCAGCTCCGCCTCATCACTCCTCAGCCCGAGTGGAAGCTCGACGCCGAGACCAAGCGCATCGGCTTCGAGGGCATCGCCAAGGCACGCGAGTCGCTGCGCCGCACGGCGTCCGAGAAGCTCGCGACCCGTCGCGACGACCACGATCTCGCTGCGTGACCCGGACGGTCACCCGGTCGCTGCGGCTGCCGCGCCAGCCGCTGACACCCTTGCGTGACGGGTCAATTGGTTCGTTCCTCGAACGATGCGTAGGGTTTGGGAATGACTGACACCCCTCTCGCACCGACCGACGTCGTCATCATCGACGCCGTCCGCTCCCCGGTGGGCCGTCGCAACGGCGGCCTCTCGACGATGCATCCCGCCGATCTTCTCGGCAAGGTCCAGAAGGCGCTGATCGAGCGCACGGGGATCGACCCCGAGCAGGTCGGTCAGGTCGTCACCGGCTGCGTGTCGCAGGTGGGCGAGCAGTCGTTCAACGTCGGCCGCACCGCCTGGCTCGCCGCCGGGCTCCCCCAGTCGGTGGCCAACACCACCGTCGACACCCAGTGCGGGTCCTCGCAGCAGGCCACCAACATGGCCACTGCCCTCGTCGGAGCCGGCGTCGTCGACGTCGCGATCGCTTGTGGCGTGGAGGTCATGAGCCGCATTCCGATCGGGATCAACTCCTCGAAGAAGCTCGGACTCGGCGTGCCGATCCCGAAGCCCTACTTCGAGCAGTACGAGATGACGAGCCAGTTCGAAGGTGCCGAGCGCATCGCCGACAAGTGGGGCATCACCCGGGCCGACACCGACGAGTACGGGCTGCGGAGCCAGGAGCTCGCCGCCCAGGCATGGGCCGAGGATCGTTTCGCCACCCAGATCGTGCCGATCGACGCCCCCGACGCCGACGAGGAGGGCAACATCCTCGACACCACCCACACCGTCACCCGTGACGAGGGCTTGCGCGAGACCACGATCGAGAAGCTGGGCACCCTCAAGCCCGTCGCCCGTGAAGACGGTGTCCACACCGCCGGCAACGCCTCGCAGATCTCCGACGGCGCCGCCGCCGTGCTGCTGATGACCGCCGCCAAGGCCGAAGAGCTCGGGCTCACCCCGATGGGCAAGATCGTCGACACCTGCAACGTCGGCGTCGACCCGATCCTCATGCTGACCGGCCCGATCGACGCCACCAAGCACCTGCTCGATCGCAACGGTCTCACGATCGCCGACATCGACCTCGCCGAGGTCAACGAGGCGTTCGCGTCGGTCGTGTTGGCCTGGGAGCGCGAGCTCGACGTGCCCCGTGAGATCACCAACCCCAACGGTGGCGCCATCGCCCTGGGCCACCCCCTCGGAGGCACCGGCGCCTTCCTGATGACGAAGGCCATCCACGAGCTGCACCGTGCCGACAAGCACCGTGCCCTCGTCACCATGTGCTGTGGTGGTGGGCTTGGTACGGGCACCCTCATCGAGAAGCTCTGACGCTCCGGCGTTCGCAGTGCGACGGCTCGCCGTCGTCGCGATCGGCGCACTCCTGTGCGTGGTCGCGACGGCGTGCGAGCTGTCGCCTTTTTCCGGCGACGACGCCGAGCCGCTCGACCTCGGTCCCGGCGGAGGTGTGGTGCGCCACGTCGTCGACGGCGACACCGTCGAGCTCGAGCTCGCCGGCGGCGTGATCGAACGCGTTCGCCTGATCGGGGTCGACGCCCCCGAGTCGGTGAGCCGCAACGACCCGGTCCAGTGTTTCGGGCCCGAGGCGTCGACCCGGCTCGGCGAGTTGTTGCCGGTCGGCACGTTGCTCCGGGTCGAGCGCGACGCCGAGGCCCGCGACCGCTACGACCGACTCCTGCTCTACCTCTACCGGGCCGACGACGACCTGTTCGTCAACGAGTGGCTGCTCGCCGAGGGGTTGGCCGACGTGATGTTTTTCGAGCCCAACACCACCTTCGAGGTGGCGTTCACCCGCGTCCGCAACCAGGCTCGAGCCGGCGGTGTCGGCCTGTGGGGCGCCTGCGACGGCCCCGACCAGCCGCTCGACCCGACCGGCTGAGGGTGCCACACTCGCCTTCGATGCCTCGTCCGATCCGCCTCCGGCGCCTGCTGCGCCCGTTCACCCCGCTGGCCGAGGCCCTCGCCGCCCTCGATGCCGCCGGGCACCGCGTCGTGGTGTGCGACGCGGCGGGCACGGTCCTCTTCGAGCCCGCCACGCCAGGTTCGGACGCCGACGACGGCACCGGGCCGGCGACGGCCGTCGTCGAGGTGTCGGTCGACGGCACCGTGGTCGGATCGGTGCAGGGCGAAGCCGCCTCCATCGTCGCCCCGGTCGTCCAGCTGGTCGCCGAGCAGGCTCACCTCGAGCGGGCCCTCGGGGCCGAGGTGCTCGACCTCTACCGACAGCGTCGAGCGCTGGCCGACCTGACCTCGATGCTGTCCGCGGCCGTCGACCCCGCCGACGTGGCCAACGCGCTCGTCGCCTCGGTCGCCCGAGCGGTCGCCGCCACGGTCAGTTTCGTCGACACCGACCGATCGGTCGTGGCCACGACCGATCCCGATGCACCGGCTCCGCCGACACCGAACCTGTCGTCGTCCGCCGACGACGACGTGTCGATCCGCACCGCCGACGACGCCAGCGAACTGTTGGTGCGGGTCAACGACGCCCGTCAGACCTTCGGGTGGCTCGTCGCCCGACGCCCCGGCCACACCACCGATTCCGACACCACTGAGTTCGCGGCCGCCGACGCCGACTTCCTCGGCACCCTCGCCGTGATCGCGGCCGCCGCGTTCGCCCGGGCCGTCGCCCACCAACGCGAGCTGCGGGCGTCGGAACAGCGGTCCCGGGAGCTCGAGGCCACGGTCGAGCGGCTCCGCACCGAACTCGACCTGGCCACCACCAAGGTGCTCGCCACCGTCGTCTTCACCGACCTGGTCGATTCGACCGCGACCCAGTCACGACTCGGCGACGCCGCCTGGGCCCGGATCATCGAGCTTCACAACCAGGAGGCGTCGCGGTTGATCGAGGAGGCCGGCGGCACCCTGATCGAGTTCACCGGCGACGGCTTCTTCGCCTGGTTCGACTCGCCGTCGCGCGCGCTGGCGTGCGCCCGGGGGCACCGCGACGCGGTGCGAGCGCTCGGCCTCGACCTGCGGGCCGGCGTCCACACCGGCGAGGTCGAGCAGCGGGGCCGTCGGGTCTCCGGGATCGCCGTCAACATCGCGGCGCGAGTGATGGCGCTCGCCGACGACGGGGAGATCCGGGTGTCGTCGGTGACCGCCGAGGTGTTGCGGACCTCCGACCACCACTTCGAACCCAAGGGCGAGTCGACGCTCAAGGGCGTGCCCGGCCGCTGGTCGACCTTCACCCTGGTCGACGCCGACGAGCTGCCCTGAGCGCGGCGCCGCTCGGTCGGGCCGCCCTCGCTCAGTCCAGTCGGAGCACCCGACGAGCGAGGTCGAGGATCTCGTCGGGGTCGAACGGCTTCGTCGTGTAGACGTCGGCACCGACCTCGGCCCCGCGAGTGCGATCGACCTCCTGGCCCTTCGCCGTCAGCATCACCACGAAGGTCGACGCAGCGAGGTCGGGATCACCCTTCAGCTGTTGGCACACGTCGTAGCCGTTCATGCGCGGCATCATCACGTCGAGGAACACCAGCTCGGGTCGATGCGTCCGCACCGCCTCGAGACCGGCTGCACCGTCCTCGGCGATCACGATCGTGATGCCATCGTCCTCGAGGTCTTCGAGCGTCTGTTCGAGCAGGGCCCGGATGTGGATTTCGTCGTCGACGATCAACACCGATCGGGTGGTCACGGTTGGTCTCCCTCCAGAGATTCGGTCGGGTGTTCGGCGAACGCGATCACCAGCAGTTCATGGTCGCCGCGACGGAACCGCCAACGTTCGAGCACGGGGCGGCCGCGCTCGAGTTCGGCGTTGGCGATCACGAGCTGGGCACGGTCATCGCCAGGGGCAGCGTCGAGCTCACGGTGGAGCGCGCCGTCGGGTGCGCCATCGAGCGCCTCTTCGCGGGAACCGGGCACCGGCACGAAGCCGAAACGGTCCAGACCCGCGACCACCGACTCGAGCACCTCGGCCGACGCGTCGATCACCAGCACGCCGGCGTCGCGTCGGTCTCGATCGGCGATCAGCTCGGCCGCCTTGGCGGAGAGGGCCTCGGCGTCGATCGGCTTGGTGATGTGGCCGTCGAAGCCGAGCGGCACGCCCTCGAGGCGGTCGAGCACGCTGACGAACACGAGCGGGATCGCGGCGGTCCGGACGTTGGTCCGCAGGGCGAGCGCGGTGTCGATGCCCGACATACCGGGCATCAGGACGTCCATGGTCACCAGATCGGGCTGGAGCCGGGTGGCGACGTCGACGGCGGCGGCGCCGTCGCTGGCCTCCGACACCCGATAGCCGTCGGTCTCGAACAGGTCGCGCAGCAGCGCCCGCACGCCGTCGTCGTCGTCGACGACGAGGACGTGGGCAGCATCCTGGGCCACCGGCGACGGGTCGACCGCAGAACCAGGACTCGGGGCCGGGCCGGAAGCCGGGGTTGGAGCCGAGGTTGGCGTCGGGGTCGGCCCGGAGGCCGGAGCCAGGCCCGTCGTCGGCGCCGGAGCGGGCTCGAGGGGCAGGACGACCCGGAACGTGGTGCCCTCGCCGAGCGTGCTCTCGGCATCGATGGTGCCGCCGTGGGCTTCGATGATCTCCCGACAGATCGGCAAGCCGAGCCCGGTCCCGCGAGGCCGGTCGGTGAGGCTGTCGCCGACCTGCCGGAACCGTTCGAACAGCAGCGGCATGTCGGCCTCGGCCACACCGATGCCGGAGTCGACCACACGCAGCTCGACCGCCGGCCGGTCGAGCGACGCGGTGCCGGCGTCGCGACTGCCGGCGTCGAGACTGGCCGCGCTCACGACGATGCGGCCGACATCGGTGAACTTCTGGGCGTTCGACAACAGGTTGATCACGACCTGCACGAGACGCTGGCGGTCGCCGACGATCATCGGCAGGTCGTCGGGCACGTCGACGACGACCGGCACCTCGCCGTCGGCGAAGAGCGACGACGTGGCCTGCACGGCCGTGCCGACGAGGTCGGCGACGGCGAGGGTCTCGCGCTCCCAGACCACCTCGCGCGCCTCCATCTTCGAGATGTCGAGCACGTCGTTGATCAGGTTGGTGAGTCGACCACCTTCGCTGAGGATGATGGCCAGGTTGTCCTCGACCTGACGCATCGCCCGCGCCGCGCCGGGAGCGTCGGGGTCGACCAGCGGGAACACCTTGTCGTCGAGGCGCTTCTGGATGATGCGGGCGAACCCGAGCACCGAGGTGAGGGGGGTCCGCAGCTCGTGGGAGACGGTGGAGATGAAGTCGGTCTTCATCCGGTCGATCTGACGTTCCTCGGTCACGTCGTCGACGACGACGACCGACCCGATCGTCATCGGGAAGCCGTCTTCGGCGTCGACCGAGATCGGGGTGGCGGTGGCCTTGCCGATCCGGTCGGCGGCCAGGTCGACGAAGGCGCTGGCGGTGCCGGTGGCGACGGCGCCCTCGGCCGCCGACTCGACCGCAGCCCGCAACGGCGCTGGGAGACCGTCCAAACCCTCGGACGCGGCGTCGACGCCGAACTGCCCCTCGAACACCCGGTTGACCTCGAGCACGTTGCCGCCCCGGTCGAGGGTGATCAGACCCTGGGGCAGGTTCTCGATCACGGCCTGGAGGTAGGCCGACGCCGACTCGAGCTCGGCGGTACGGGCGGCGACCTTGCGCTCGAGCGACCGCTCCGACTCGGTGAGTTGGGCGTTGGTGGCCGACAGGCCGTTGAGGGTGTCCTGCAGCCGGGAGTTGTAGGCCCAGATCATCAGGAGGGTGAGGACCGCGAAGGCGAGACCGATGCCGAGCAGGGAGACGTTGAGGACGTTGGTGCCGAGCGTGTCCTCGACTCCGTAGGGGTCGCCTCGCAGCGAGAGACCGAGGGAGAGCAGCGCCACGGGGAGCGTCACCCAGGCCATGCGCCGCAGGGTGGACCGGTCGACGTACGGGGTCGACAGCAGGACGGGCCAGATCGTGGCGAGGGCGAACGAGCCGAACGCCGGCGGCAGGACGAAGGTGATGCTCGGGACCACGAACCAGAAGCTGGCGGCGACGGCGAAGATCGCCGCCGACAGGCGCCGTTCGGCGAGGAGCCGCAGCGACCACACCAGCACGATCAGTCCGAGGACGACCGCGCCGACGATCGGGAACACCCAGGTCGGCTGCCAGACCGCGTAGAACCCCGAGAGCAGGCTGAGGCCGCCCAGCGCGGCGGCGATGTCGCCGAGCACGAACTGACGGACCCGGGCGAGCTGCACGTCGAACGATTCCCACGGCGTCGCGGACGCCCCGGGTGACGGCAGCGGGGTGGTTCCCGGCTCGGTCATGTCAGTCGACGACTCGCCAGCGGAGCTCGTCGAGATCGAGCACGGTGACCGACCCTCGGCCGAGGTCGACCATGCGGTCGTCCTCGAGGGTTCGCAGTGCCTTGTTCACCGACTCGCGGGTCACCCCGAGCCGGTCGGCGAGCATCTGTTGGGTCACCTTCAGCTTCACCTTGTCGATCTCCGTCGCGTCGGCCACACCGTCGAGCGATTCGTCGGCGAGTTCGACCAGCAGACCGATCAGGCGGCCGCCGGTGTCGGTGAACGACACGCCCTCGGCCCACGTCGACAGCCGGCGGGCCTGGTGGGCACACAGTCGGGCGAGCGCGAGACCGATCTCGGCGTCGGATCGGGCAACCCGCAGGAAGGCGTCGCGAGGGATCACCAACAGCTCGCTGTCGATCAGCGCCCGGATCGACGCCGATCGCGGCGCCCCGTCGACGATGGTCAGTTCTCCGATCACGGCGTTCGGCCGGATGTCGCGGAACACGAGCTCGCGCCCCTCGTAGCTCGACGACACCGCCTGCACGGTCCCGCTGACCACGAACAGCAGGGCGTCGTTGGGGTCGCCCTTGTGGAACAGGTAGTCGCCCTTGGCGAGCGAACGCCGATGCGACACCGACACGAGCGCGTCGAGGCTCGCGTCGGGGAGCTCGAAGCCTGCCGCCCTCAGGACCGTGGTTCCCTCCATCGAGAGACGACCTTAGTGGTTCCCCTGGCCAGGAACGGAAGAAGACCCGCTCCGGGTGGGAGCGGGTCTTCCGGCAGGATCTGCGTGGCAGGTTCTGCGTGCAGGGCAATCTGGAACCGTTGGGGTGTCAGGGGCGCCCCCTTCCCTCGCTGGGATGGAGCGCCGGGCGGCCCGGGTCAGCCATTGGCACGAGCGGTGAGTTCGGCGCAGGCGAGGTGGCCGGCGGCGCCCGAGAGGGTGTCGCAGTCGGCCAGGAGGAACTCGGTCGGGGTCTGGGTGAGCGAGTTGCCGAGGCCGTAGTTCGAGTCGGCGCCGAAGCCGATCTTGGTGAGCACCTGGCAGGCGTCGGCGTCGCCGCCGTAGACGCAGTCGAGCTGGGCCCAGTCGACGGGGACGACCTCGGGGAACAGGACCTGGTCGACCTCACCGGCCGGACCTCGGGTCACCTCGACGCACTGGCCGATCGAGGGCACGAAGGCGCAGTCGATGTGGACGTCGGGCTCCTCGACGGGCGGGTCGATGTGGTCGAGCGGGACGTGCGAGCCGGAGTCGGGGAACACGCCGTCGCTGAGTTCCTCGACGAGGTAGGCGGCGTTGACCCAGCCGAAGCCGGCGGTGGGGTGGTCGACCTGCCACCAGACGCTGCCGCCGGCGGTGCGGGCGCAGTGTTCGAGGGTGGCGCCGGCGAGGGCGACCATGTCGGCGTCGGCGTAGACCCCGATCTTGGCGGCGTCGGGCGACGGGGTGGCCCGGACGTTCAGGCCGGACGCCTCGACGAAGTAGAAGATGGCGTGCTCGGGGAGATCGGCGCCGTTGCAGTCGCCGATCACGGCGGCCCGGTTCGGCGAGGGGGCCGGTGCAGGGGCGGGGTTGGGGGCCGGGGTGGTGTCGGCGGGGCGCACGGCCGGCTCACCCGGCGTGGCGGCAGGCGTGTCGGCGGTGGGGGCGTCGGCGGTGGTGAGGGTGGTGGGGGTGGGGGCGTCGGCGGCGGTCGGGGCGGTGGTGGACGAGCCGCAGGCCGTACCCAGCAGGGTGAGGGCGGCAGCGAGGGTGGTGAGGGAGCGACGGGTGGTGAACATGACGGGAACCTTTCGGAGTGTGTTGCGTTGGTTGTGGGTGTTGGTGTCGCCGTTTCGCTGCGACATCCATCACTCTGAACGCAGGCCCCGTTTTCCTCTGTGGAAGATTCCACACAAGCCGAAGAACTCCTGTTTTCCCTGTTCAGGGGGGTGAGGAATCCGTCGATGGCCCCACCGGTTGCCGTTGCATGACCATCCCGACCGGGCTCGTCGAGCGCCTCATCGCCGAAGCGGCGCTGCGGTGCGTGGCTTCTGGCGACCACGTGGTGCGGGCCGGCGCCGAGGCGAGCCACCTCGCGGTGTTGATCGACGGCGTGGCGGTGGTCCGTCACCCCAGTCGTCCGGGCGTGACCCTCGACGTGCTGGAGGGAACGACCGTGGTCGGCGACACCGCTGCGCTGCTCGGCACGCCCCACGCCCACGACGTGGTGGCGCGCGGCGACGTCGAGGTGGCGATGGTCGACCGGCTGGCGTTGGCCACACTGCTGTCGAGGGACCCGAACGCCGCCCGGTGGTGGATCGGCCGACTGGCGGCCGAGGTCGACCGTGGCCGCGGGCGGGTGGCGGAGTTGTTGGCCGGTCCGCTCGAGGAGAGGGTCGCGATGTTCCTCCGACGGCGAGCGGTGCGAGGCCGGGTGACGATCAGCCAGGCGGAGATCGCCGACGAGCTCGGGGTGCAGCGGACGAGCGTCAGCGCCGCCCTGGCCAAGCTGCGCGACGACGGCACGGTCACCCTCGGCTACCGCACCATCGACCTCACCGACTGGTCACGAGCCGCCGCCACCCCACCTCCCCGCTCCCCATCTTCGGGATCGGGTCACTGACACGGC
>JAWSVN010000162.1:0-1785 GCA_033851875.1 Acidimicrobiales bacterium | reverse complement strand
GGGAGACGGTCGGCGGGGCGACAGTTGGGGACGAGCGCGCCGGCGTCGCCGGGTTCGACCTCCACCAACCGTCACCCGCAACCCAACTCGGAGGCCGAACCATGAAGTCCCTGTCCGCCATGCTCAACCGCTACCAGGGGGCCGGCCCCCTCGTGCTCCGGATCGCCCTCGGCGTGATCTTCACCTACCACGGCATCGACAAGTTCCGGGCCGGCCTCGACATGGTCGAGGGTGCCTTCGACGGCTGGGGTGTCCCCGCCCCCGCCATCACTGCCGCCGCCGTCGCCGTCATCGAGATCGCCGCCGGCCTCGCCCTGATCGCCGGCGTCGCCACACGCCTGGCCGCCGGGCTCCTCGCCCTGGTCATCCTCGGCGCCATCGCCTTCGTGAAGGCCGACCTCGGCCTGATCTCCGACGTGGCGATGCCCGGTCTCGAACTCGACCTCGCCCTGCTCGCCGGCCTCGTCAGCCTGACCCTCACCGGACCGGGCTGGCTCGGTGCCGACGCCGCCCTCGGCACCGAAGCCCCGGCTGCCGAGCCGGTGACCCAGCCGTCGCTGGCCTGACGGGCCCGTGCCTCAGTCGGCCGGGAGTGCTTCGAGCTTCGTCGTCACCACCGTGACGACCTCCTCGAGGAGCGCCGCCGGGTCGCCACCGGGTCCGACCATCACCTCGACGATGACGAGGTGATGGTCGACCCGGACCATCACCGCATGGATCAACGCGGCCGCCGGGGTGAACTCGGACGGCGACCCGATCCTCACGGCGATGGCCCGGTCGCCGACGGACGGCGTGGGAATTGCGATGAGCTCGTCCTCGTCATCGGTCGAGTAGAGGCACTCGTCGGCGAGCCGCTGTTCCAGGCGGTCGAGCCGGCGTTCGGCACCTCGCTCGGTGGTGAAGGAGTAGATCACGACGTCGACGGACGCGCCGACCAGGCCCGCTCCCCCGGGCCGAGCGAGCAGCTGCGACACCGGTTCGGGCGTCGGGTCGAAGGCCCCGGAGCAGGCGATGTCGCCGAAGAACAGCGACGAGAGACCGAAGTCGTGAAACTGCCACTCTCCGACGAGGTCGCCAACGTCGGGCAGCGCCGCGACCGGCGCCTGGCCACAGCCGAAGGTCACCTCGGCTCGCCCCTCGTTGAACGGCCCCAGCGCCGGCTGGGTGGTGCCGGTGCGCTCGATGTTCTCGGGCGACTCGGAGAACCGGGCCAGCAGCCGGGCCTGTGGGTCGACGACGAGTGTCCCGTTGTGGTCGACCTCGTCGGCACGCCACCGCTGCATCTCGGCCTCCCAGAACGCGATGCCTTCGGCGTCGCCCTCGCGGCCGAGCACGTTCCGGTAGAGCTGGCGCACGAGCGCCGCGTCATCGAGTTCGCCGTATTTGTCGCGGAACTCGGGAGAGTGCACGAACTGCCTGGCGATGTCGAGGTAATTCCAGGTGCCGAACGCGTACTGGTCGGCCCAGAAGTCGAACCCGTCGACCTCGGCGTCGCGATCGAACGCCGCTCGGTAGAGACGAGCCATCGAGTCGGTGTCGGCCTCGCAGGCCGTGGCCGTGTGCGACAGCCCCGGGACCTCGGCCGAGGCCACGCCCCCACCGGCCAGTGGGGAGACCGTGCCGAGCAGGCCGAGGGAGAGGACGAGAGCAGGGAGAACGTGACGCCGCATCAGTACACCCTAGCTGCGGTCGAGCAACGGCTGGGTGGCAGGCGGCCCTGTGCGGGCGGGGGTCGCTCCCACCACCTGGGATCGACCCCAGAGCGCTAGCGTCGATGCCGTGAGT
>JAWSVN010000161.1:0-8422 GCA_033851875.1 Acidimicrobiales bacterium | reverse complement strand
ACCACCACCGAAGGTCGGAACATGGCCGGCGCCCGCGCCCTGTGGCGGGCCACCGGCATGACCGACGACGACTTCGAGAAGCCGATCATCGCCATCGCGAACTCCTTCACGCAGTTCGTGCCCGGTCACGTGCATCTGAAGGACCTCGGTCAGATGGTGGCCCGCGAGATCGAGGCCGCCGGCGGTGTGGCCAAGGAGTTCAACACGATCGCGGTCGACGACGGCATCGCCATGGGCCACGGCGGCATGCTCTACAGCCTCCCGAGCCGTGACCTGATCGCGGATTCGGTCGAGTACATGGTCAACGCCCACTGCGCCGATGCGCTCGTGTGCATCTCCAACTGCGACAAGATCACCCCCGGCATGTTGATGGCCGCCATGCGCCTCAACATCCCGGCCGTGTTCGTGTCGGGCGGCCCGATGGAGGCCGGCAAGACCCGCCTGGCCGGTACCGAGGTGAAGGTCGACCTCATCTCGGCGATGATGTCGGCTGGCGACGCCAACGTCAGCGACGAGGACGTCGCCGAGATCGAGCGCTCGGCCTGTCCGACGTGCGGTTCGTGTTCGGGCATGTTCACCGCCAACTCGATGAACTGCCTCACCGAGGCCCTCGGCCTGTCGCTGCCCGGCAACGGCACGGTGCTGGCCACCCACGCCGATCGTCGTGAGCTGTTCCTCCGGGCCGGGCGCACCGCCGTCGAGATCGCCCGTCGCTACTACGAGAAGGACGACGACAGCGTCCTGCCCCGATCGATCGGTTCCAAGGCCGCGTTCGACAACGCGATGGCGCTCGACATCGCCATGGGCGGCTCGACCAACACCGTGCTCCACCTGCTGGCCGCCGCCCAGGAGGCCGAGCTCGACTTCACGATGGCCGACATCGACGCCCTCAGCCGTCGCATGCCCAACCTGTGCAAGGTCGCCCCGTCGACGCCGGACTACCACGTCGAGGACGTGCATCGAGCCGGCGGCATCCTCGGCATCCTCGGCGAGCTCGACCGCGGTGGCCTGGTCGACACCAGCGTCACCAACGTGATGGGTTCGACGCTCGCGGCAGCCCTCGACGAGTGGGACATCAAGCGAGACACCGCTACCGCCGAGGCCCGCGAGTTCTTCCTCGCCGGGCCAGCCGGGATCCCGACCCAGGAGGCGTTCAGCCAGGCGACGCGTTGGCCGAGCCTCGACGACGACCGGGAGCAGGGCTGCATCCGCGACGTCGAGCACGCCTACTCCGCCGAGGGCGGCCTGGCGATCCTCTACGGCAACATCGCCATGGACGGCTGCATCGTCAAGACCGCCGGTGTGGATGAGTCGATCTGGACCTTCAGCGGCACCGCCAAGGTGTTCGAGAGCCAGGAGGCCGCGATGGCCGGCGTGCTCGATGAAGACCAGGTCCAGGCCGGCGACGTCGTGATCGTGCGCTACGAGGGCCCCAAGGGCGGCCCCGGCATGCAGGAGATGCTCTACCCGACGACCTACATCAAGAGCCGTGGTCTCGGGAAGGAGTGTGCGCTCCTCACCGACGGTCGTTTCTCGGGCGGCACCGCCGGACTCTCGATCGGCCATGCCTCGCCCGAGGCGGCGGCCGGCGGCGCCATCGCCCTGGTGCGCGACGGCGACATCATCGACATCGACATCCCCAACCGCTCGATCAACCTGCGGGTCGACGACGCCGAACTCGCTCACCGGCGGGTGCAGGAGGAGGAGCGCGGCGCCGAGGCCTACACGCCGCGGGCCCGCGAGCGCGAGGTGTCGAAGGCCCTCCAGGCGTATGCGGCGATGACCACCTCGGCCGACAAGGGCGCGGTGCGCGACATCACCCAGATCCAACGCTGACGGTCCGCGCCTGCAACTCGGAGGTGGCCTACCGTCACCTTCCATGCGGCGACCAAGCTCCCTTCATCGTCACGCGCTCGGCGCGCTGACGGCCATCTCGCTCCTGTCCGGCACACTCCTCGGAGCGCCGACCACCGTCGAGGCGGCGGAGCGCCCGCCCGACGGTTGCTTCTTCGATCCGACCTACGGCGTCGACGGTGTGGTCGAGTATCGCTTCGACGTCGCGACCGACGGTCGGTCGATCGCGTTCGACGACGTCGGCGTGCTGACCCTCGTCGCCGACTTCGGGAGCGACCCCGTCGATGTCCTCCGGCGGGTGACCCTCGACGGAACGCCGGACCCGAGCTTCCCCGAACGACGGATCCCGAGTGACGGCGCCGGGGAACGGGCGATGGCGGTCGACGACGAGGGGAGGATCTGGCTCGCCCGCTCCAACGGATCCGAGACTCAACTCGGGCGCATCGACGGCAGCTCGTTCGTGCCGATCGCCACGCTGCCCCACGGCAGCATCGACGACCCCCAGCTCCACTTCCTCGGCGACGGCCGGGTCCTCGTCGTCTACCGCACGCCCCAGCAGACGGTCGCCGTCGCCGTCGATCCGCTGGCCGCGACGAGTGCCGTGGAGATCTACGACGCCGGTGGATTCGCCGAGCGAGACCTGCACGTGTTCGGGGTGACCGACAGCGGCGTCCTCGTGGGCGGGATCCTGGTCTGGGACGACCTCCGCTGGGAGGGTGCGGTGTGGCACCCGGCGATCACCGGCGGAACCGGCGCCGTGCTCGCCGTCGAAACGGTGGCGGGTTCGGACGGAGCGGCGTTCGCGGCGGCTCGCGACACCGACGACGGTGTGTTGATCGGTGGGGTCCTGATGTTCGGCACCCAAGACCTGGCCTTCACGGCGATGGTCGACTCGGCGCCCGATTCCGACCCGTCGATCGTGCCGGACTCGGAGGTCGTGCACGATGAGCTCGAGGTCCTCCTCCACCTCAGCGACGAGGGGGACGGCTTCTTCGCGGCACCCGCCGGCGGGTTCGTGTCGGCGCTCTTCGATCCGGACCGCCAGCTCACCTCCCACCGCTCGGGTGTCGAGCCCCGCATCTACGCCACGGGGATGCTCGAGACCCGCGCCGCCGATGGGAACCGGTACCTCGCCTGGCTGAACTTCGACAGCCTCTTCCTCGTCAAGATCGGCTCGGCCGACCTCGGGCCGCGACCGAGTCCGGAGGCGCTCGCCGATCAGGTCAGCCGGCTCTACGCCGCCTACCTCGGCCGCGGTCCCGACGCTGCCGGCCTCGCCTTCTGGTCGCAGCGTCGAGCCGATGGGATGTCGCTGCGCGACGTGTCCGCAGCGTTCGCTGCGTCGTCGGAGTTCATCGACACCTTCGGCCAGCTCGATGACGGCGAGTTCGTCGATCTCGTCTACGACCGCGTCCTCGGTCGTGCCCCCGACGCTGCCGGCCGAGCGTATTGGGTGGCCGAGCTCGGGGCGACCGGTGATCGCGGCGGGGTGATGGCGGAGTTCTCCGAGTCGGCCGAGTACGTGGCCAGGACGGGCACCGTGGCGGCCCACAGCTCGGCCGCCGGCTCGGTCGAGCGCCTCTACCGGGCGTACTTCCAGCGTGATCCCGACGCCGGGGGTGCGTGCTTCTGGGAGCGCCGTCTGGGCGAGGGGGATGACCTGCGTCGGGTGTCGGACTCGTTCGCGGCGTCGGCGGAGTTCGTCGAGACCTACGGGCAGCTCGACGACCGGGCCTTCGTCGAACTCGTCTACGAGAACGTGCTCGGTCGGGCGGGCGAGGCCAGCGGCGTGGCGTTCTGGACCGGCGAGCTGGCGGCGGCTCGGCGGACGCGAGGTGAGGTGATGATCGGGTTCTCCGAGAGCGCCGAGTTCGTCGTGTCGACGGGCACGCTGCCGGCGGATTGAGTGATGAGGCCGCGCGGCGCCCCGGTGTCCTATCGTGAGGCGTCGCCGCGCGACCGTCACGACGTCGGCCGTGACCTCGTGCCGCCGACCCTCCCTCCATGTCCTCCCGTTTCGTCTTCGTTGGTGGTCTCCATCGTTCCGGCACGTCGCTGACGGCCGACCTGCTCGCCGCGTCCGCCGGCGCGTCGGGACTGGTCGACACCGGTCACATGGAGGACGAGGGGCACTATCTCCACGATGTCGTGCCCTCGGCGTTCACCTACGGTGGGCCCGGGAAGTTCGCCTTCGACGACCGGTGCCAGCTCGGTCCGTCGTCGTCGCCGGAGGAGGACCGCCGCCGGCTGCTCGCGGCCTGGGCCCACTACTGGGCCGACGGTGACGCGACGGTCAAGGTCGAGAAGAGCCCGCAGAACCTCGTCCAGGCCCGATGGTTGCAGTCGGTGTTCCCCGACGCCCGATTCGTCATGGTCACCCGCCACCCCGCCGTCGTCGCCCTGGCCACGATGAAGTGGACGCGGCCCGGACCGGCGAAGCTGCGTCGGCTCCTGCCGACGGCCTCGATGGAGAGCCTGCTCCGGCACTGGGTCGTCGCCCACGAACGCTTCGCCGCCGATCGCCCGCATCTCGACCACGAGACCGTCGTCCGCTTCCAGGACGTCCTCGATGGCGTCGCACTCGGCGAACTCGGCGACTGGCTCGACCTCGAGCTCCCGCCCTCGCCCGGCCGCCGCAGCGCCGGTCACTACCAGCGGCAGTGGGAGACCTGGCGAGGCTCGCGCGACGGACAGAAGGCGGCCCGCAGTTGGCTGCCCGAGGTCGCCGAGGCGATCGCCCCGTGGGGCTACGGCCTCGACGACGAACTCGTCTGACGGGTCACCTCCAGGACCTTCGTCCCGAGCTCGAGCCCCCGGGACCTACGTCCCTGCCGACCAGACATTTCCTTCACTTTGATGGTTGACGTGAGCTCGAAACGGTTTCGGGCCACGAGTGAAGGAGAGTCAGATGAGGAAGCGTCTCGGCACGCTCGGTGTCGCACTCCTGGTCATCGGCATGATCTTCGTCGTCGCCGGCGGTGTGGCGTACGTCAGGGTGCAGGATGGCTACGAGTCCCTGCAGGCATTCAGCGCCGAACAGAACGTCACGCTCAGCTACGACGACAACGGTGAGCTCACCGATCGCGGCACCACCGAGGGTGCGGATGCGATCATGGCGATGTTGGTCGACGATTGGAAGTACCCGGTGGTCGAGGGCGACCTCGACCCGAACGACCCGCTGGTCAACACGGGCACGGAGTACATGTACCAGATGGCGACGATCGCCTATCACACGCTGCACGGCACCCAGACGGTCGTCCTGACCGAGGACGTCGAGTACAACGGTGAACTGTTCGCCGCCGGTACCTACGACTTCGAGGTCGACGGCCGCTACTGGACCGACTTCGACCGGATGCACCCGATCGAGGGTGTGGCCCGGGGTCAGGCGTGGAGCGGCACCGCCCACGGCCTGGTCGGTGAACTCGGCGTCGGCGCCGTCACCCACAGCACCCTGCAGATGGGGCTCGCCCTCTCGGGCCTGTTCGCCGGACTCGGCCTGACCCTGATGCTCGCCGGTGGCGGCATCGTGTGGGCCACCCGGGGCGAGGACGTCGAGATCCCGGATGTCCTCCCCGAGGCGCTGCTGAAGGAGCGGACCGACCAGAAGCTGGAGACGGTCTGAACGCTCCACCTCCGCTCCGGCGGAGTGGCCCGGTCTCTGCCTGCGCTCTGCTTGCCAGTCTGCTCAGGCGGCCGGGTCGAGCAGGTCCCCTTCGAGGGCATCGATGATGGCGTCGGCCACCTCGGCCGGCGCCATCGGCGCGACCCGGACCACCTGATGCACGTCCGGGAGCGGCGGTAGGCCCTCGCCGATCCGCCACCGGGTGAGGTCGGGATGGTCGAGGTAGCGGGCGCCGAGGATCCCCACCCCGAGGCCGGCGCCGACCGCCGCCACCAGTCCCGGCGTCGACCAGCCGGAGAAGGCCACCTTGAAGTCGAGGCCAGCCGCCTCGAGCAGGGGCTCGGACACCCGGCGGTAGAAGCACAGGTCGCCGAAGGTGATCAGGGGGATCGGGCAGTCGGGTCCGCCCTCCTGTTCGTAGGGGTAGGCGGCCGAGGTCACCCAGGCCAGCTCGTCGCTCCAGAGCACGAGGTCGTCGTCGCGTCGTCCGGCGTCGTCGACCTGGAGGATCGCCACATCGAGGTCGCCTCGATCGAGTCGGGCGGCGAGGTCGACGGAGTGGTCGATGACGAACTCGACCGAGGCGTTGGGGTGGGTGCGATCGAAGCGGCCGAGCAGTCGGGCCATGCGTTGCGGGTCGATCTCCTCGTTGGAGCCGAGCCGCACCGACCCGCTCAGTCCGTCGCTCGCCAGCCTGGCCACCGCCCGATCGTGGAGGTCGACGATGCGGCGGGCGTCGGGGAGGAGGTTGCGGGTCTCGCGGGTCGGTCGCAGGTCGCGGCCATCGCGCACCAGCAACGGGTGGCCCACCCGTTCCTCGAGCCGCTTGATCTTCCAGCTGACCGCCGACTGGCTCATGCCGAGTCGCTCGGCGGCTCGGGTCATGCCGCCGAGGTCGAGCACCGTGAGGAGGGTGCGGAGCGATTCGACGTCGAGCTGGAGCGATGCGGTCGACATTCCTCCAGCATCGCACGGTGCAACTGCCATGACAAGATGCCATGGAAAGTAGAAAACACTGTCTCTTGAGTCATGGAGCGTTCGGGTCGACACTGACGGCATGACCCACCGACGCACCCCCAATCGCCGCCCGGATGTCTCGGTCTCGCCGCTCGCTCGAGAGCTGTGGGGTCGTGGCCCACAACCGTCGAGCCTTCGCGGCCCGACCGAACGCCTCCTCCTCGAGATGCAGAAGGCCCGCCGCCCCCGCCGCTAGAGCGCCTTCTTCCACTCCTCGAGATTGGCGGCCTCGTCGCCGATGCGGGTCGAGTCGCCGTGGCCGGTGTGCACCGTGGTGTCGTCCGGCAGTGAGAGCAGCTGCTTCTCGATCGACTCCAGGATCACCGCGTAGCTCGAGAAGCTCCGGCCCGTGGCGCCCGGCCCGCCGTTGAACAGGGTGTCGCCACTGAACACGATCTGGTCCTCGGGCAGGTGGAGGCAGCAGCCGCCGGGGGAGTGGCCTGGGGTGTGGAGCACGGTCAGCTCGCTGTTGCCGACGGTGATCGTCTGGCCGTCGCTGAGGGTGTTGTCGACCCGGCGGTCGGGGTAGACGACCTCCCACAGCATCGTGTCGTCGGGGTGCAGCCAGATCGGCGCTCCCGTCTCGTCGGCCAGCTCGGCCGCCGCGTTGATGTGGTCGTTGTGGCCATGCGTCGAGAAGATCGCCTTGAGCGTCCGGTCGCCGATCGCCTCGAGGATCGGCCGATGGTCGTGGGCGGCGTCGAGCACGATCACCTCGCGGTCGTCGCCGACGATCCACACGTTGTTGTCGACGTCGAAGTCCTGCCCGTCCAGGCTGAACGTGCCCGACGTGATCACCCGATCGAGTCGGGCCATCAGAGCACCACCACCGAACGCAACACCTCGCCCTTCTCCATCTTGTGGAAGGCCTCCTCGACCGAGTCGAGGTCGATCGTCTCGCTGACGAAGCCGTCGAGGTTGAGGCGGCCCTGGAGGTAGAGGTCGATCAGCATCGGGAAGTCACGGCTCGGCAGGCAGTCGCCGTACCAGCTCGACTTGAGCGCCCCACCCCGGCCGAAGATCTCGATGTAGGGCAGCTCGATCTTCATCTCGGGGTTGGGCACACCGACGAGCACGACGGTGCCGGCCAGGTCGCGGGCGTAGAACGCCTGCTCGTAGGTCTGGGGCAGGCCGATCGCCTCGATGGCGACGTCGACGCCGTTGCCGCCGGTGAGCTCGCGGATCTTCTCGACGGCGTCCACCTGGGTCGAGTTGATCGTGTGGGTGGCGCCGAACTCCTTGGCCAGTTCGAGCTTCCGGTCGTCGATGTCGACGGCGATGATCGTGGTGGCGCCGGCCACGCGGGCGCCCTCGAGCGAGGCGTTGCCCACGCCGCCGCAGCCGAACACGGCCACCGAGTCGCCGCGGCCGACCTCGCCGGTGTTGATGGCGGCGCCGATGCCGGCCATCACCCCACAACCCAGCAGACCGGCGGCCTCGGGGCGGGCGGCCGAGTCGACCTTGGTGCACTGCCCGGCGGCGACGAGGGTCTTCTCGCAGAAGGCGCCGATGCCGAGGGCCGGCGACAGTTCGGTGCCGTCCTCGAGGGTCATCTTCTGGGTGGCGTTGAACGTGGCGAAGCAGTACTGCGGCTTGCCCTTCAGGCAGGCCCGGCAGTTGCCGCACACGGCACGCCAGTTGAGGATCACATAGTCGCCGGGGGCGACGTCGGTCACGTCGGGCCCGATGGCCTCGACCACGCCGGCGGCCTCGTGGCCGAGGAGGAACGGGAACTCGTCGTTGATGCCGCCCTCGCGGTAGTGGAGGTCGGTGTGGCAGACCCCGCAGGCCTGGATGGCCACGACGGCCTCGCCCGGTCCGGGATCGGGAACGACGATGGTCTCCACCGAGACCGGTGCTCCCTTGGTCTTGGCGATGACGCCGCGCACCTTCTGTGGCATGACTTCCCCTCGGTCGTCGACCCGCCGA
>JAWSVN010000160.1:0-11187 GCA_033851875.1 Acidimicrobiales bacterium | reverse complement strand
GGACGACCTCGGGGAAGACCTCGCCGACGTTTCCGCGGGTGTAGAGCGGCCACTTCTTCGACGGCGGGTTGTCGGTGTCCCACAGCTTCTCGAACGGCGGCGCGGCGTCGGCAGCGGAGAGCGCGGCCGTGGCCGGGGCCGCCGGCAGCTCGAGCTTCACGCCGGTGAGGGCGATCTCGACGAGGCGGCGGGGGGCGTTGTTGAGGTAGTGGTAGCCGTTGAAGCGGGCGGGCATCCGCACCACTCGCCGGTCGTGCTCGATGGCGTCGATCGTCGCCTTCGCCACCTTCACGGGGTCGAGCTTCGGCAGGAACTGCATCAGCCGGAACCGCTTGAGCGCCGGTTCGTTGAAGCCTTCTCCGGTGTCGAGCCGGTCCCACATGTCGGTGTCGACCGGGCCGGGCGACACGACGGTGAGGCCGATGTCGGTGGCGGCCAACTCGATGCGGAGGGTCTCGGTGAAGTTGGTGAGCCCGGCCTTGGTGCCGGCGTAGGCGGCGAGGCCGGGGAACGGCAGGGCGCCGGCGACCGAGCTCATCTGGACGATGTGGCCGCTGCCCCGGCCGAGCATGTGGTTGACCACGTCCTGGGTGAGCAGGAGCGGTGCCTCGAGGTTGAGTCGGGCCACGGCGCGGATCGACGACCGGTCGGCGGCGGTGAAGGCATCGGTGGTCTCGAGCCCGGCGTTGTTGATCCACACGTCGATGTGGCCGAGTTCGCCGAGGCAGCGCTCGACGATGCCGTCGACGTCGGCGGCATCGGTGAGGTCGGCGGTGAGCCAGCGGCCACCGACCTCGTCGGCCACGGCGCGCAGCTTGTCGGCGGAGCGGGCGACGACGAGCACGTTGGCGCCGGCGGCGGCGGCCTGTCGGGCCAGCTGGGCGCCGATGCCCTGCGATCCGCCGGTGATCACGACGTTCTTGCCCTGCAACTTCATGATTCGCTCCCCTCGAGGCCGCCCGATCCACCCCGACGGCCGTCGTTCTCACCCGGAGGAGCCCCACCGGTATGGTCGTGAACGGCCGCTGACCCTTCGATCCTAGTCAAGTGACTGAATTGTGACCAACTTCACGTCGAGCCCCACCCCCGACCGCCGCCCTGCCGGCCGTGACGAGGTGCGCGCCGCCCTGATCGAGGCGACGGCCGAGCTCCTCGTCGAGCAGGGTCCGGACGTGTCGGTGCGGACGGTGGCGAAGCGGGCCAACGTCAACCACGGGCTGGTCCACACCTACTTCGGGGGCAAGGACCAACTCGTGGCCGCCGCACTCGACGCCATCAACGAACGAGCGGCCGCCGAGCTCGACGAACAGGGCTTCCCCCCGCCCGATCTGGCCAGCCAGCGGGGCGGCGAGCTGGCGCGGGTGATCGCCCGGATGCGGCTCGACGACGAGGCGGCCGACCCCTTCACGTCGCACCCGATCATCACGAGCTGGCGGTCGGCCCTTGCCACGGCGCGGCCGGATCTTCCCGACGACGAGGTCGACCATCTCGTGGCGGCGGCCGCCACCCTCGGCTTGGGCTGGGCCGTCTTCGGCGACCAGATCGCCGACACCCTCGGCCTCGACGCCGAGGGTCGCGCCGCCCTCGACGCGTCGATCGCCCGCCTCGGTGCCGAGCTCGGCGGCATCCCCGACAGCGGCTGAACCTGACCCGGCGACTACCATCATCGCGAATGGCGGCGCAGACACCAGCGGAACCCCCGACGGGAATCAGGACCGGCGGCGAGGCCAGCTCACCAGCGAACGCTCAGCGTCCGAGCGCGTTCGGCCGGTGGGTGAGGCTGGTACTCCCCGCTGTCGCCATCCTGTTCGTCGCCGACAGGGTCTGGACCGAACGACAGGCACGGGCCGACCTCGACGACCTGCGCATCGACCTCGAGGCCACCTTCGAGGGTTCCACGTTCGAGACCTACGTCGACACCCTCCCCGTCGCCCCGGACGACAGCTCCATGCTCACGACGCTGACGTCCTTCGACGGTGCCACGCCCGATGCGATCGAGTGGTTCCCAGGCGAGCACCGCCTCCTCGCTCGCTACAACGTCGACACCGACGGCGACGCCCACTGCATCCGTGTCGAGTGGACCGCCGAGGACTTCAACTTCCGCGAGGGCAGCGGCGAACTCTGCACCAAGTTCTACCTCAACTGAGACGGACCGAGTTCGTCGCCGTCGTCGCCGAACGCCAGCAGCGCCAACGCACCGACCGCCATCGCCGGGGCGAGCAGGATCGCCCGCTCGATGCCGAACGTGTCGGCGAAGGCCCCGAGCAGTGGCGGAGCGAGGGAGATCGCGACGCCGGCGGCGAACGCACCGAGGGCGGAGACCTCGGCGTCTGCGACGCGTGGCCCGTAGAGACGGTTGAAGGCGTAGGGGTAGATGACCGAGACGCAGAGCCCGATCGCCGCCATCGCCGCAACCCGGGGCCACGCGCCGGGCAGGAACCGGAAGGCCAGCGTCGCCGCCAATGCGCCGGCGAAGACGACCCGCAGCACCACCCCCTGATCGCGCCCTCGCGTGACGGCGGGCCCGACGAGGCGCCCGACCAGCATCCCCGCGCCGAACAACCCCACGGCGACGGCCCCGACGGACGCCGAGGCGTCGCCGAGCCGTTGCACGACCGTGCTCCCCCACAGCAACGCCGTGAACTCGATGCCGATCCCGAGCACGAGGACCAGCCAGCGTCGTCGAATCGACCCCGACCGTCGGAGCACCACGAGCGGGCCGACCGCCGGTTCGCCGGACGGCGGCAGCACGGGCAACTCGGTCGAGACCGTGAGCACGATCACGCCGACCCCGACGACGGCGGCGATCAGGAACCACGGCAGGCGCCATCCCCAGGCGAGCGCGAGGGTGGCGGCGAGCGTGAGCGGCGCCACCAGCGAGCCGGCGGTCGAGAGCGCATTGACCAAGGTGAAGGCGTCGGAGCGTTCAACCGGGTCCCGATAGCGCGCCGCGACGAGGCCCGGCCCGCTCAGCACGACCGCCGTCGCCCCGAGGCCGATGCCGACCGCTCCGGCGAGGCTCGGACCGACCAGGCGGGCCACGCAGACGACGGCGACCGCTGCGACGATCGATCCCAGGCCGAGGCCGAAGAGTCGGCGATCGCCGACACGACGTCGGAACGGGCCGCCGCCCACCGCAGCGGCCAGGAGGACCCAACCGAAGGCCGAGCCGTAGAAGCCGGTGACCGTCGCCGACAGCCCGAGTTCGCTGCGGAGCTGGTCGCTGACCGGGCCGATCGATCCCGTGACGGCGCCGAGGAGGAGATAGGCCCCGGCGACGACCAGGGTGGGGCGATCACGCAGGGGCGTCGGGTGGTCCTCGCTCACCGCCGCAGTATCGCTGGCACCACTTCGTCGACCACCATGACGACGGGCACGGACACGACACAGGCCTCTCCCTCCGAGTAGGTTCCGCGACCATGTCACGAACCGGACGATGCCTCTGCGGCACCATCAGCTACGAGATCTCGGGCGATCTGTTCGCCACTGCGGTCTGCCACTGCGACCACTGCCAACGTCAGAGCGGGGGCGCCTTCTCGGTGAATCTCGTGGTCCACGAGTCCCAGCTGTCGGTCGACGGCGAACTGGCCGTCTACGGCGACCCGGGCGACGACCCGAGTGGCACGGTCCACGTCGAGCGACGCTTCTGCGCCACCTGCGGATCGCCGATCGTGTCGGCCCTGCTCGGCACGGAGGGCATCGTCGCCGTCAAGGCCGGCACCCTCGACGACCGTTCCGAGGTGGCACCGAACCTGCAGGTGTGGTGCGAGACTTCGCAGCCGTGGGTCGACCTGCCGATCGAGGCGTCGCGCGACCGGGAGTGACCCGAGACGCCGAAGAGGCGCCATTCACCACCTAGTGCACTATGGTGCACTAGGTGGTGAACCAAGACCCCGAGACCGAGCGCCTCTCGGCGTCGATCCGACGACTGCGCTCCGAGCGTTCGTGGACCCTCGACAAGGCGGCGACCCGGCTCGGCGTGAGCCGTCGCCTCCTCGCCCAACTCGAGGCCGGGACGGGAAACCCGTCACTGTCCACCCTGTTGAGCGTTGCCCGCGGCTTCGACGTCCACCTGAGCGACCTGCTCGACGGTGCCGACGCGGCGAATCCCGTCGAGCATTCGGCCGGGCCCGACGACGGTCAGGTGCTGTGGTCGAGCGACGCCGGGAGTTCGGCCACGCTGCTGGCCGCACGCGGGCCGCTCGAGGTGTGGCGGTGGCGCCTGGAACCCGGTGACGAGCGGCGCTCCGACGCCCACAATCCCGGGAGCCAGGAGACGCTCCACGTCCTCAGCGGACGCCTCGAGCTCACGGTCGACGCCACGGTGACCGAGCTCGGCAAGGGTGCGTCGGCGGTCTTCGCCACCGACCGTCCGCACCGCTACGCCAATCCGTTCGGCCGGGCGACGACGTTCACCCTCACCGTGTTCGACCCGGCCCCCTGATGGCCGCCCTCCTCGCCCTCGCGGCGGCCGCCGTGTTCGGCGCCGCCGACTTCACCGGCGGCCGGGCCACCGACCGGACCCCGGTCCTGCCCGTCACCCTCACGTCCAACGTCGTCGGCGTCGCGCTCGGCGTCGCCCTCGTCGCGATCGCCGGCGGAACCTTCGACCGACCCACCATCACCTGGAGCGCGCTCGGCGGACTGTGTGGCCTCGGCGGCCTCGTGCTGCTCTACCAGGGCCTGGCCGCCGGCCCGAACCGATTGGTGAGCCCGGTCAGCGCCGTCGTCGCCGCCGTGCTCCCGGTCGGTGTCGGCATCGCGTCCGGCGAACGTCCCGGCGCGCTCGCCATCGTCGGCCTCGCGCTCGCCGCGCCGGCGATCTGGCTCGTCGCCGGAGGCGACCTGAAGCCGGCACCGGCCGGAGGCGGCGTGGCCGGTGACCGAGCCACGATCGCGATGGCGGTCGGCGCCGGCGTGGGGTTCGGTCTGTTCTTCACCTGCCTGGCCCAGACGCCCGACGACGCCGGCGCCGCCCCACTGCTGGTCGCGCGCCTCACCTCGACGACCACCCTCGTCGCCGCGTTCGTGATCTGGCGGAGCCGCACCCCGAAGGTCGAGGTCGATCGGCACGGGCTGCGACTCGCCACGCTCGCCGGCACCCTCGACATGTCAGCCAACGGACTGTTCCTGTGGTCGACGTTGCACGGCGACCTGTCGATCGTCGGCGCGCTGGTGAGCCTGTTCCCGGTCACCACGATCCTGCTGGCCATGGCGCTCCTCGGCGAGCGCATGACGAGGGCCCAGGCACTCGGCCTGACCCTCGCCATCACCACCGCAGCGTTCCTGGCCTGAGCGAGACAGGAACGGTCAGGCCCTGCTCATGAGCCGAGGGCGTTGCCCAGCACCTCGCCGGCCATGGCGATCATCTCGGGCTCGTGGTCGAGCACCATGTTGACGACCAGGCCGTCGAGACCGGTCGCCATCAGCCGCTGGACCTGATCGGTCACCTCGTCGGCGTCGCCCCAGATGAAGCGGCCGAGCGTGGTCTCGGCCACCGTTCGGTCGCCATCGAGCATGGCCGGGTCGAGGCCGATCGCCTGGAGCCGGGGCGCCATCTTGGCGACCGCGGCGTCGTGGGTCTCACCCAACACCAGGAAGCTGAGGGGGGTGACGGTGATGTCGGCCCGATCGCGACCGAGGTCGTCGAGGTGCCCCTGCAGCGCCTCGAACTTGCGCGGCAGGTCGGTGAAGTTCGCCGTCATGTTGAGTTCCTGGGCGTACTGGGCCGCGATCCGGAACGTCTTCTTCTCGCCCTGCCCGCCGATCAGGAGCGGGATGTCACCGTTGATCGGGGCCGGCGAGTTGAACGCGTCGCTGACCGAATGGTGGGTGCCCTCGTAGGTGGTCGACGGGTTGCGGAACATCGACTGGCCGATCTCGATCGCGTCGACGAGCTGCTCGAAGCGCTCCTTGAGCGGCGGGAAGCGCACGCCGAGGGAGTGGTGCTCGAGATCGAACCAGGCGGCGCCGATGCCGAACACCGCTCGACCACCGGAGATGACGTCGAGGGTGGTCACCTCCTTGGCCAGCAGCGCCGGGTAGCGATAGGTCACGCCGGTGACCAGGGTCCCGAGCCGCACGGTCGAGGTGCGGGCGGCCAGCGCGCCGAGGAGGGTGTAGGCCTCGAACATCTCCTGGTCCGGGGTGCCGAGGCCCGGGAGCTGGAAGAAGTGGTCCATCACGAACACCGTGTCGAAGCCGGATTCCTCCGCCGCGACGGCCTGGTCGGCGACGGCGGCGAAGAGCCGCGCCGGCTCGACCCCGGGGTAGGTGAAGTTGGGGATCTGGAACCCGAGCTTGGTCGTCGGGAGCGGGTTGGACGAGAGGTTGCCGATCTGCATGATCGACAGCATAGATGATTGAAGGTTTCAATGATCCCAACCTCGTAGGATTTCCCACATGAGTTCCCTCGCTGACGACGATCCGCTGCTCGGATCGGCCGGCTATCTCCTGCTCAAGGCCGGGCACTACATCCGCGAGGAGTTCGAGGCCGGGCTGCGGGCCGTCGACCTCAACGCACGCGAGATGCTCGTGCTGAGCTTCGTCGGTGCCACGGCCGGACTGTCGCAGCAGGAACTGAGCAAGCGGCTCGGCATCGACCCGACGCTGATCGTCGGCCTCGTCGATCAGCTCGAGGGGCGGGGCCTGATGGAACGCAACCGCGACCCCGAGGATCGGCGTCGCAACGTCCTGAGCCTCACCGCCGCTGGCGAAGCGCTCCAGGCCGACGCGATGGAGACAGCCACTCGCATCGAGGACGACTTCCTCGCCCCCCTCTCCCCCGACGAGCGCGTCGCGCTCCGAGGGCTGCTCCGCTCGGTGATGATGCCCCGCCTCGCCTGGCTCGGCGAGTGAGCGACCCCAGAACTGTCCGACCTCACTCGAAGCCGAGACGCTCCTGCTCCGAGCGGATGAAGGCGATCACATCCTCCACCTCCTGATCGGTCAGCCCCTCGACGGGTTGCATGTCGCCGAAGGGCCAGTGGTGCTGCGGGGTGCCGACAGCGATGGCCTGGCGGAAGGAGTCGTCGGAGTGGTGGCCGGGCTCGTAGACGATCGACAGGTGTGACGGGCCCTTGTCGGTCCCGCGAAGATCGGCGCCGTGACACGACGCACACCGTTCCGCGTAGACCCGCGCCCCGGCTGCGAACTCCGGGTCGATCGGCGCCGCCGCCTCGTCGTCGGCCGAACACCCGGCGACGGCGAGCGCGATCAGCGGGCCGGCGAGCGCGGCGGCGGTCCGGCGGAGGAACGAGGCGGTCATGAAGCGGCTCCCATGAGGATGGCGGTGGCGGCGACCACCGCGGCGAAGACGGCGGTCTCGACCGAGACGGCGACTCGGAGGCGCCGGCGCAGATCGGGCGACGCGGGGGCGTCGTCGAGGGCCGGCAGGAGTCGGTAGTGATTCACGGCGCCCAACGCGAGCGCCACACCGACCAGACCGATCTTGACGATCAGGACTCGCCCCCAGTCGGTGGACCACAGATCCGACGGCCGATCGAGCACGATGACCGTGAGCGCAGCCCCGGCGAGACCGGCCGCGGCGAGCGCCAAACTGGCGACCGTCGAGAAGCGGAGCGCCAGCTCGTGGGCACGGGACGAGGCCCCGGCGCGATGGCGACGCCACAACACGATCGCCAGCGACGCGACACCGCCCGCCCAGACCGCACCGGCGACGACGTGCACGATGTCGACCGCGGCCGTGATCAGCCGCTGCCCCTCGACCACGGTGTGGCCGTCGAAGAGGTGGGCGCCGACGAGCGCCGAGGCAGCGACGGGAGCGGCAGCAAGCACCCGGCCGAGCACCACGACGCCCAGCCCGCCGAGGACTCGCAGGCCCAGCGCCACGCCGAACGAACTCGACAGCGTCTCGACCAGCGGCGAGGCACGACCGACGACCGACCAGTCGCCACCGGCATCGATCGCGATCTGGGCGACCAGTTCGCCGAGCGCACCGATCAGCACCAGCCCACCGGCCCAGCGGACCCATCCGAGGACGCGATCGACGTCGGACTGATCGCCCCGTGCGACCTGCCGAGCGAACACCAGCCCACCGACGGCGAGGAGCGTGCCCGACAGCGTCACGAGACGGCTCACACCGGCGAGCCGGCCGGGGCCAGGCGAACCGTCGTCGTCGGCCGCCGCGAGGAAGTCCTCCAACGCGACCGATCCGTCGTCGCCCGGCTCGGCCGGCGACTCGTCCGACGCAGCCGCTGTGGTCGTGGGTGACTGCGTGGTCGTGGGTGACTGCGTGGTCGCTGGTGACAGCGTGGTCGCGGTGGAGGGCGGTGCGGGCGCGACCACCTCGAACTGGAAGCTCCCGTCGATCGGGTGGGCGTCCGGCGCCTTCACCAACCAGCGAACTCCGACCGCGCCCGGTTCCAGGGGTGGATCGAACCGAAGCTGCCACGTCCGCCCATCGTCGGACGACGCGTCATCAGGCTGACGGATCTCGCCGGACGCGTCGAGCACCTCGAACCCCGTGCCCGTCGGCTCGGCGTCACCGGTGAACACGATCGTGACGAAATCGAGTGGACCCTCGACGACGGCGCCGTCGGCCGGGTCGGACGACTCGAACCCGGTGTGAGCGGCCACCGACGTCGATTGGCCGAGGAGGATGGCCATGCAGATCCCCGCAACCAACGCGGCGGCGCGGCGGAACGCCTTGAGCACGCACGGCGCGGGCGATGGATGGCGCGGTGGAAGCCGTGGCACCCGAGCAACCTACTACGTGATGTCGTAGATAGCGGTGGCAGGCTACGATCGCCGCTGTGGGCATCACGAACGACAAGGTCTGATGGCCTCGGAACGAACAGGCCGACGAGGCGACGGCGAGCTCGAAGCGGACGTTCTCGGCGTGCTCTGGGGTTCGGATCAGCTACTGACCCCGGCCGAGGTCTCCGACGCCTTGGATGCGGACCTTGCCTACACCACGGTGATGACCGTGCTCACTCGGCTCTGGAAGAAGGGACTCGCGACTCGCGAGCCGGCCGGTCGGGGGTTCGCCTATCGGGCCACCCTGACCGAGACCGAGTTGGCCACGCAACGGCTCCACGAGACCATCGACTCGGTCGCCGACCGTCACTCGCTGCTCGCCGGCTTCGTCGGTTCCCTGTCGAAGACCGACCAGCGACGGCTCCGTTCCCTACTCGACGGACCGAATCCCTCGTCGTGATGCCATCGACGGCCCGCCCGTGTTGACCGTGCTCGTCCCTCTTGTCGTCGCAGTCGTGGCCGCGCTCTGCCTCTCGGCCGTGTCGGCGAGACTGCCGGGGCGCCGAGCGGCGCGGCTGCTCGTGGCGAGCGTGGTCGCGATCGGCGTGGTCGCCTGGGCCGCTGCGTGGTCGCTGGCGGTCGCCTACCTCGCCCATGTCGAGTGGGCGACCGGCGTGATCCGCTGGTGCCGCATCTCGCTCGGGGCCGGCGCCCACGCCCTGGGCACCCACGCGTCGCCCCCGTCGCTCCTCGGGATGCTCTCGATGCTCGTCGGCACCCTGATCAGCGCCCAGTTCGTGGTCGTCGGGCTTCGGTGGCATCGGTCGAAAGGAGCGCATGACGACGAAGTGCGGGTCGTCGAGGATGACCGACCAGTTGCCTTCGCTGAACCCGGCGCCCGGGGCAGCGTCGTGGTCACCACTGGCCTGCTCGCAACACTGCCACCGCCCGAGCGACGAGCGGTACTCGCCCACGAACTGTCGCATCGACGGAATCGCCACGACCGCTACCTGGTGATCGCTGCCGTTGCCGCAGCGATTCCGGGCCTCGGCCCGGTCGGCGGAGCGCTGCGGACCGCGCTCGAGCGATGGGCCGACGAGGATGCCGCTCGACAGGTCGGCAACCCCGAGATCGTCGCAGCGGCCATCGCCCGTCTGGCCCTCGGCCCCGGGTCCTCAGAGGCGGCCCCGCTCGCCGCGACCGGAGGCGACGTGGCGGCCAGGGTGGCGTCATTGCTGGGAGGTCACCCCGCGCAGCCGACCGTGACGGCAGGAGGTCTCGCCCTCAGCGCGCTGGTGGGGGTCGCGTCGTTGGTCCAACTGCATCACCTGGTCGCAGTCGTCGCCACGCTCTGCCACCACTGAGCCCTTCTCGATCGGGGCAGCCTCGGCTCAGTTGCCGAGCACAGTCAATTGCCCAGCACAGTCAGTTGCCGAGCACGGTGGCGGCGGGGCCGACGATGAGGGGATCGAGCTCGCCGATCACCGATCGGTCCTTGCCGGTGTAGGGGGCGTTGTGGAGCACGTAGCGCATCGCGTTGAGGCGGGCCCGCTTCTTGCAGTCGCTGCGGATCACGGTCCACGGCGCCTCGACGGTGTCGGTGCGGAGGAACATCGCCTCCTTGGCCTCGGTGTAGGCGTCCCACTTGTCGAGTGACGCCATGTCGACCGGCGACAGCTTCCACTGCTTGAGCGGATGCTGCTCGCGTTCGGCGAAGCGACGCCGCTGCTCGCCTCGGGTGACCGAGAACCACAGCTTCACCACCCGCACCCCGCTGCGAACGAGGTGCCGCTCGAACTCCGGGGCCTGCCGCATGAACTCCCGGTACTCCTCGTCGGTGCAGAACCCCATCACCCGCTCGACGCCGGCCCGGTTGTACCAGGACCGGTCGAACAGGACCATCTCGCCGTTGGTCGGCAGGTGGGCGATGTAGCGCTGGAAGTACCACTGACCCCGCTCGGCCTCGGTCGGCTTGTCGAGAGCGACCACGCGGGCGCCACGGGGGTTGAGGTGTTCCATGAACCGCTTGATCGTGCCGCCCTTGCCGGCGGCGTCACGCCCCTCGAACACGATCACGACCCGCTCGCCGCTCTCCTTCACCCACGCCTGATACTTGAGCAGCTCGACCTGCAGCTTGTACTTCTGCTTCTCGTAGGCCTTGCGCCGCATCAGGTTGCGGTAGGGATACTTGCGAGACCCCGGGGTCCAACCGTCGACCAGGTCGTCGTCGCCGTTGAGCGGCGGGGTGCCGAAGACCAGTTCATCGGCCCGCACGAACTCACTCAGGTCGGGGATCTCGTCGGGCGGGAGCCCGTCGAGCACGGCTCGAACCCACCGCAGTGTCTCGGACGCGGCGTCGTCACCTCGCTGAGCCAGCACGTCGCGGATCGCGACCAGCTTGGATTCGCGGGCGGCCTCGATCGCGTTGTCGACCGTCCACTGCATCAGACCGTCGGCCGACAGGTCGGG
>JAWSVN010000159.1:0-7547 GCA_033851875.1 Acidimicrobiales bacterium | reverse complement strand
TCAGAGTTCGACGAGGATCGTCACCGGGCCGTCGTTGACGAGTTCGACGTCCATATCGGCCCGGAACCGTCCCGTCGCCACCGGCACCCCGGCGGCGGCGATCTCGTCGACCACCAGCTGGATCAGCGGCTCGGCGTGCTCGGGGCGTGAGGCGTCGACGAAGGCCGGCCGGTTGCCCTTGGCGGCGTTGCCGTAGAGGGTGAACTGGCTGACGATCAGGATCGATCCGCCGACGTCGGCCACCGACAGGTTCATCTTGTCGTCGGCGTCGCTGAAGATCCGCAGCTTCACCAGCTTCGCCGCCAGCTTCCGGGCGGCGGCCTCGTCGTCGTCGTGGGTCACCCCGACCAAGACGCACAGACCGGCACCGATCTCACCCGTCACCTCGTCGTCGACGGTGACCTTGGCCCGACTCACTCGCTGCACCACGGCTCGCATGGGCGGCGAGGCTATCGGTGCCGACTCCCACGACGGCAGGCCCGCTCGGGCTGTGTCACCCGCGGACGAGGTTCATGCCAACCCAGAGGATGGTCGCACCGATCAGCGCAACGGGCGTCCACAACAGCCAGGTGTGGCGGTAGAGGAACGCTCGGTGAGTCACTGCGCCCGCGGCGGCTGCCCCGCCAACGAGAAGTCCCCCGAGCAGGCCGATCACGTAGCCGTTCTCCTCGGTCGCGGTGCAGGTGGCCTTGAAGCAGGCCATGAAGGTCCAGAAGATCCCGGCGACGGTGCCGATCACAACGCACGCCACGAAGCACACGGCGATCGAGATCGCGAGCAGGACCGGCCGACGAGGCGGACCGGCGACGCTGGGCACGTGCCCGAGCTGTATCGGAGGGGGAGAAGCAGCCGGTGGGGCGGGCGGCAGGCCTTCCGGCGATCGAACATTCGGCTTGACCATGCCCCAACCATCGACGCCTGCCGGTGGAGGGTTGACCGGGGAACTCCCCCACCGCCGTCTGGGGGCACCCCAACCTGCGAGCGTCGCGCTCGTGTGCCACCATCGGGGGCCGCCGAGCGGGCGCGGAATGCGGCAGACCTTACGCTGTATGGTCAGGCGCCTCGTCCCCCACTCCCGGGACCGTTACCCTTCAGTAACCCGGTCGACCTCGAAGGCTCCTTCCCTCATGCCAAGCCCCATCTCCGGCAGCGATCCCGACGGCCCGCTGCGCCTCGCCTATCTCTCGTACCGGTCGAAGCCGACCGTCGGCGGCCAGGGCATCTACACCCGCCACCTCACCAAGGCGATGGTCGACCTCGGCCACCACGTCGAGGTGTTCTCGGGCCAGCCCTACCCGGTCCTCGACGACCGCATCGAGCTCCACGAGCTCCCGAGCCTCGACATCTTCAACGACCAGTACCCGGGCCGCTTCCCCGCCTACTGGGAGATCAAGAGCAAGGCCGACCTGCTCGAGCTCGCCACCTTCTCCACCGGCCAGTTCCCCGAGCCCCTGGCTTTCAGCTACCGGGCCCTGCAGGCCCTGCGGGAACGAGCCGGCGACTTCGACCTGGTCCATGACAACCAGTGCCTCGGCTACGGCATCCTCGGCATCGACAAGCTGATCCCGACCCTCGTCACCCTCCACCACCCCATCACCGTCGACCGACGCCTCGAGATGGCGGCCGCCCCCAACTGGCGCAAGCGGCTCAGCATCGGGCGTTGGTACGGGTTCGTGAAGATGCAGGGCCGGGTCGCCCAGCGCATGCCCCGCATCGTGGTCGTGTCGGAGAACTCCATCCAGGACATCCACGACGACATGGGCGTCGACCTCGAGCGCATGCGCCTGGTCCACGTCGGCGTCGACCCCGACCTGTTCCGCCCCCTGCCGGGCGTCGAACGCATCCCCGGTCGCCTGATCACCACGGCGTCGGCCGACGTCGAGCTGAAGGGCCTCAAGTTCTTGCTCGAGGCGATGGCCAAGCTCCGCACCGAGCGCGATGTGAGCCTGACGGTGATCGGCCGGGCCAAGCCCGGAGGCCCATCGGCCGAGTTGATCGAACGGCTCGGGCTCGCCGAGCACATCCAGTTCGTCACCGGCGTGCCCGACGAGCGCATCGTCGAGCTCTACGCCGAGTCGGAGCTGGCGGTCGTCCCGTCGCTCTACGAGGGGTTCTCGCTCCCGGCCGTCGAGGCGATGGGATCGGGCACGCCCCTCGTCGCCACCGACGGCGGCGCGCTGCCCGAGGTGACCGGTGTCGACGGCGAGACCGTGCTGCGATGCACGGCCGGCGACGCCGACTCACTGAAGGCCGCCCTCGAGCGAGGCCTGGACGACCCCGAGTTGCGGGCCCGCATCGGGGCGGCCGGCCGTGAGCGGGTCAGCGAGCTCTACACGTGGCGTCAGACCGCGATCAACACCGTCGCCCAGTACCGCGAAGTGATCGCGCTGCGGGCCGAGGCCGCCGAGCGCGCCGCCCACGACGAGAACGCCTGAGCCGATGCTGACCGTCGACTACGACCGGCTCGCCCTCGCGCCCGGCATGCGGGTGCTCGACCTGGGCGCCGGCTTCGGCCGCCACGCGTTCGAGACCGCGCGCCGCGGCGCCCACGTGGTCGCCACCGATCTGGCCCTCGACGAGATGCGCTCGACGAAGGACACCTTCGCCGCCATGTTCGTCTCGGGTGAGCTGCCCGAGGGCGTGTCGACCACGACCGTGCAGGCCAACGGGCTGTCGCTTCCCTTCGCCGACGGCTCGTTCGACCGGATCATCGCGTCGGAGATCCTCGAGCACGTGCCCGACGACCTCGGCGTGATGGCCGAGCTGTTCCGGGTCCTCGCCCCGGGCGGCCGCCTCGCCGCCACCGTGCCCTCGTCGATCCCCGAGCAGATCTGCTGGTGGCTCGACGACGATTACCACGCCCCCTCCGCGGTCGGCGGCCACGTGCGGATCTACGGGCTGCCCGAACTCGAGATGAAGCTCGAGTCGATCGGCTTCACCCCTGCGGGCCACCACCGCGCCCACGCCCTCCACAGCCCCTACTGGTGGCTGAAGTGCGCGGTCGGTGTCGACAACGACGACCACCCGGCGGTGAAGGCCTACCTCAAGCTCCTCACCTGGGACATCGTCAAGGCCCCGGCCCTCACCCGCACCGCCGAGCGCGTCCTCAATCCCGTCCTCGGCAAGTCGCTGGTGATCTACGCCGACAGGCGTAGCGACGAAACCGTCGCCGACCGACCGACCGCGCGTTCCTGATGCACGTCCCCGCCGTCGAGGGCATCCTCAGCGCCGACGAGGTGCGGCGCACCGCCGAGACGATCGCCGAGTGGCAGCTGCCCAACGGCATGATCCCGTGGTTCCCGGGCGGTCACGCCGACGCGTGGAACCATGCCGAGGCGGCGATGGCGATGGCCACCTGCGGCCTCCTCGCGGAGGCCGAGGCCGGCTACCAGTGGCTGGCCGACATCCAACGTCCCGACGGCAGCTGGCACAACTACTACCTGGCCGACGGCATCGAGGACGCCAAGCTCGATGTCAACTGCGTCGCCTATGTCGCCACCGGCATCTGGCACCACTTCGTCATCACCGGTGACCGGGGCTTCCTCGAGCACCACTGGGACATGATCGACCGAGCCACCGAGTTCGTGCTCGACCTGCAGACCAAGCGCGGCGAGGTGATCTGGGCGCGCCGGCCCGACGGCTCGGCCTGGACCTACGCCCTGCTCACAGGGTCGTCGTCGATCTACCACTCGCTCCACTGCTCCCGCCTGATCGCCGACGCCCTCGGCTGCGACCGCCCGCACTGGATCGAGGGCCGTGACCGGCTCGGCGCCGTCATCCGTGACGTGCCCGAGGCGTTCGAGCCCAAGGACCGCTGGGCGATGGACTGGTACTACCCGGTGCTCACCGGCGCGATCACCGGTGACGCCGGCCGGGCCCGGCTCGCCGAGGGCTGGGATGCCTTCGTGATGGCCGACAAGGGCGTTCGCTGCGTCTCGGACCGGCCGTGGGTGACCGCGGCCGAGACCTGTGAGTGCGTGATGGCCCACCTCGCCGCCGGCGAACGGCAGCGAGCCCTCGACCTGTTCACCTGGGCCCAGGCGTTGCGCGACGACGAGGGCCGCTACTTCACCGGCCTGGTGTTCCCCGAGCTCGTCTTCTTCCCGGACATGGAACGCTCGACCTACACCGCGGGCGCCGTCGTCCTCGCGGCCGACGCCATCGAGGGCACCAACCCTACCGCCGGGCTGTTCTGCGACTATCCCGCCGCCGGCTCGGACACCTCGGGCGACGAACCGGTCTGAGCGAGGCGGGCGGCCCGCCCGGCGCGGTGGTCGAGCAGGGCCTGCTGGGCGGCCGACATGACGGGGCCGACGCTGATGGCGAAGGCGAGGGTGGCGAACCCGGCGTCGCCGCCGAGGGCGACACCGGCCACGACCACACCGACCTCGAGCGAGGACCGCACCTTCATCGGGTCGAGGCCTCGTTCGGCGCCGGCTCGCATCAGGAGCTCGAAGGCCCCGCCGGTGAGGCCGGAGTGCACCACGAGCGAGATGCCCGCCACGATGGCGACGATGCCGACCGCGACGAACGCGATCCGCATCACGATCGAGTCGGGGTCGACGAGGAGCGAGAAGGTGGCGTCGACGGCGGCCCCACAGGCGATCACGTAGAGCAGCCCGCCGATTCGGGGCCGCTGGCCGAGCACGGCGGCGATGGCGAAGAACAAGCCCGACAGCGCCCACGCCGACTGGCCGAGGGTGAGGCCGGTGCGGTCGCGCATCGCCGAGGTCAGGACGTCGTAGGGCGGCAGGCCGAGCTGGGCATGGGCGAAGAAGGCGACCCCGAGCCCGATCATGAACGCGCCGATGACCACCGACACGAGCTGATGGACCGTCGCTCGGGTGCGCGGCCGCGACACGAGTCGGTCGGTCGCGACGAGCCCCTGCCGGGTCCAGCTCCAGACCCTCGGGTCGTACCAGCGCCGACGACACCGGCCGGCGCGTGGCGACGTGCGTGCCGCGACGCCGGAGCGGGCCGCGTCGAGCAGCCTCACCGCACGCGCTCGAGCACGCGCAACGAACCAGTCGCACGTCGCTCGGTGAACCGGCCGCTCTCGAGGGCGGGCAGATAGATCTCGTCGTAGGGCGGACGACCGCCGTCGGCCGGGTCGGGGAAGACGTCGTGGATGGCGAGCCAGCCACCGACGGCGACGTGGGGGGTCCACAGCTCGTAGTCGAGGCGCGCCGGCTCCACCCCGTGGCCACCGTCGATGAACAGCAGCCCGAGCGGCGTCGTCCAGGCACGGGCCACGGTCGCCGACTCGCCGACCACAGCCAGCACGGCGTCCTCGATGCCGGCATCGTGGACCGTGCGCCGAAAGAGCGGGAGGGTGTCCATCTTGCCCACCGCAGGGTCGACGAGGTCGGGCTCGTGCCACTCCCAGCCGGCCTGGTTCTCCTCCGAGCCGCGGTGATGGTCGACGCAGAACAGCACCTGACCCCGACGACGGACGACGGGTCCGAGGTAGCAGGCCGACTTGCCGCAGTAGCTGCCGACCTCGAGGGCCGGGCCGAGCCCGAGGGGTGCGTCGGCGGCCGCGGCGGCGAGTGCCAGCCCTTCGTCGGGCGGCATGAAGCCACGCGCTGCCTCGGCGTGGGCGAGCTCGTCGTAGGTCAGGGCCGGCGACGGTTCGGGATGGGTCACACAGACTCCTGAGCGGCGTCACCGCCAGCGGTGAAGAGGCGGTCGAGCACCATGAATTTTGCCACCCAGACCACGAAATACCCCACCAGGCTGGCGATGTTCACCGCGATGCCGGCGCCGAAGGTCCGGTCGGCGATCTCCGCGAACAGGGTCGACACCAGCAGGCCGACCAGGGCGATCGCCCAGAACGGGATCACCTCTCGGCGCAGCGAGTGCCGGCCGCTCACCTCCCACACCCACGCCCGGCTCATCAGATACGCGGGCAGGGCGGCGACCGAGGCGGCGAAGGCGTTGGCCCAGCCGCCGGTCCAGTCCCACACGCTGTTGGCGAGGAAGAGCAGGATCTGATGGTTGAGCGTGTTGAACCCCGAAACGACCAGGTAGCGGGTCGCGACCTTGCGCGAGCCGTTCCAGAGATCGTCCAGGAGTGCGACGGGGGTCGTCGTGGGCACCGCGGAAGGGTACTCGCCGGCCATGCCAACACTTTCGGACCATCGTTGACCACAATTGAGGAGTTGCCCGCTCCGAGGCGTCGACCACGTCGCCCGGAAGCCTCACCCACGGCGGAGCCCCGACCCCATGACGAGCCCACTCCCTCCAGCGCCCCCGGCCCCGCCGCGCGTCCGCATACCGCGGCGCGTCGGCGCCCACCGGGCCGGCCTGGCCCTTCTCCTCGCCGCCGCGCTGGCGACCGGCTGCACCAGTTCCTCGTCGGAGGGCGGGGCCGGCACCGAGTTCGAGACCGCCGACCCGACGGTGCCGGCCGACGCCGCCGACGATGCTGACGTCGACGAGGACGACGGTGCCGACGCCGACGCCGACCCCGACGAAGCAGCCGAGGACGACGAGGCCGAAGAACTCCCCCCGCCGGCGTGGGGCGAACTGGCGCTCGAACTCGACCCGATCACCGAGCTCGAGGTGCCGATCTCGCTCGCCGCTCGTTCCGGCAGCAACGACCTCTACATCGCCCAGCGCGGCGGCGTGATCCGCCGGGTGGTCCGGCAGTTCACCGACCGCGGAATCGAGCGCATCGACCTGTCGAGCCGAGCGATGCTCGATCTGACCGGGCAGGTGTCGCTCGACGGCGAACGCGGCCTGCTCGATCTCGCGTTCTCGACCGACAGCCGCTACCTCTACGTCAGCTACACCGACCTCGACGGTGACACGGTCATCGACGAGTACGACGTCAATCGCTCCCAGACCGCCAACGTCGATTCGCGCCGCGAGCTCCTGCGGATCCCCCAGCCCTATGCCAACCACAACGGCGGCGACATCGACCTCGGCCCCGACGGCTACCTCTATGTCGCGTTGGGCGACGGGGGTTCGAGCAACGACCCCGAGGGCAATGGCCAGGACGCCGACACGCTCCTCGGCTCGATCCTGCGCATCGATCCCTACGGCATCGGCGACGCGGCCTACAGCATCCCGCCGGGCAACCCGTTCGCCGCCGGCAGCCCCGGTGAGGGGCAGGGTGCGCCGGAGATCTGGCTGACCGGCGTGCGCAACCCGTGGCGGACCTCGTTCGACTCCCTCACCGGCGACCTCTGGATCGCCGACGTCGGCCAGAACGCCTTCGAGGAGATCAACGTGCTGCGAGTCGACGGTGACGAGGGAGGCTTCGGCGCCAACCTCGGTTGGCCGGCCAAGGAGGGATTCGACGAGACCGGCAACGGGTCGGTTCCCGGCGGTGTGACCGATCCGATCGCCGTCTACCCCCATACCGACGGCAATTGTTCGGTCACCGGCGGCTTCGTCTATCGCGGCGTCCTCAACCCGATGCTCGAGGGCGTCTACCTGTTCGGTGACTACTGCTCGGGCACGCTCTGGGGCCTCCACCAGGTGGAAGGGCGCACCCAGGTCTGGCCCCTCACGACGACCGCCGCCCCCGGCGAGCTCGTGTC
>JAWSVN010000158.1:0-20413 GCA_033851875.1 Acidimicrobiales bacterium | reverse complement strand
ACCGACACTGCGTCCATCACCGAGGGAGTGGCCTGGGCTCGCCTCGTCGAACTGCGGGCCGAGACCGTCGACCGCTCGCTGCGCGACCTGTTCGCCGAGGACCCGTCCCGGGCCGAGCGCTACAGCGTCGAGGCCGGCGACCTCGTCCTCGACTTCTCCAAGAACGCCATCGACGACCGGATCCTCGACGCCCTGGTCGAGCTCGCCACCACCGCCGGGGTCGCCGAGACGTTCACGGCCATGACCAGCGGCGAGCACATCAACTCGACCGAGGACCGCGCCGTGCTCCACACGGCGCTCCGTGGTTCGAGTGGTCGTTCGGGTGACGACCTGGTCGTCGACGGGCAGGACGTCATGGCGGATGTCGCCGAGGTCCTCGACAAGATGGCCGCGTTCGCCGACCGGGTCCGCGCCGGCGAGTGGACGGGCGCCACCGGCAAGCCGATGCGCCACGTCGTCAACATCGGCATCGGCGGCTCCGACCTCGGCCCGCTCATGGCCTACCGAGCCCTCGGCGCCTACCGGGGCGACCTCGAGTGCCACTTCGTGTCGAACGTCGACCCGACCCACCTCGCCACCACCCTGGCCGGTCTCGATGCCGCCGAGACCCTCGTGATCGTCGCGTCCAAGACCTTCACCACCCAGGAGACGATGGCCAACGCCACCACCGCCCGCTCCTGGCTCCTCGACCAGCTCGGCGACGCCGCCGGTGGCAGTGCTCCCGAGGGCGCGGTCGCCAAGCACTTCATCGCTCTGTCGACCAACGCCGAAGGCGTCGCCGACTTCGGGATCGACACCGCCAACATGTTCGGCTTCTGGGACTGGGTCGGCGGTCGCTACTCGGTCGACTCCGCCATCGGCATGAGCCTGATGCTCGCCATCGGGCCGGATCACTTCCGGGCCTTCCTCGACGGGTTCCGCATCGTCGACGAGCACATGGCGACCGCCCCTTTCGACCGGAACCTCCCCGTCCTGCTGGGCCTGCTCGGCGTGTGGCACCGCAACTTCTGCGGCTACGACACCGTCGCCGTTCTTCCCTACAGCCAGTACCTCGAGCGGTTCCCCGCCTACCTGCAGCAGCTCGACATGGAGTCGAACGGCAAGCGGGTGCGCGTCGACGGCACCCCGGTCGACCACGACACCGGCCCGATCGTGTGGGGCGAGCCCGGCACGAACGGCCAGCACGCCTTCTACCAGCTCATCCACCAGGGCACGTCCACGATCCCCGTCGAGTTCATCGGGGTGATGACGCCGGCCCACGACGTCGGCGGCCAGCACGATCTGCTGATGGCCAACCTGTTCGCCCAGGCCGAGGCCCTCGCGTTCGGCAAGACGGCCGAGGAGGTCGCGGCCGGCGGCGTCGACGCCGAGCTCGTGTCGCACCGGACCTTCCCCGGCGACAAGCCGAGCTCGATGCTGCTGGTCGACGAGCTCACCCCCTCCGCCCTCGGTCAGCTGATCGCCCTCTACGAGCACAAGGTGTTCACCCAGGGCGTGATCTGGGGGATCAACAGCTTCGACCAGTGGGGGGTCGAACTCGGCAAGGCCCTCGCCTCGGTGATCGTGCCGGAACTGCGCGACCCGGACGCCCCGCTCGACCACGACGCCTCGACCAACGCCCTCATCGAGCGCTACCGCCGAGCTCGGAGCTGACGAGTCGTCCGGCTCCCGGACGAAGCGGAGCGACGCTGCACGNNACCGCCTGTGGCGGCAGCGAGTCAGCTGGCAGCGTCGAAGAGTTCTGCGGGCTGGAGAGCCGCTTCGACGACATCGACTCCGTCGACCCGACCACCGAGGACGGCATGGCACGGGCCCAGGAGATCCTGGCCGAGATCGAGGCCGCTGCGCCCAGCGACATCAAGGACGACGTCGGCGTTGTCGCCGATGCGTTCGAGTCGATGTCCTCGATGACCGGTGAGGACATCCTCGAGATGAGCGAGGACGATCTGGCGGAGCTCGAGGAGCTCGGCGAGAAGCTCGAGACCGCCGGTTCGAACGTCGAGGCGTTCATCGACGAGAACTGCTGACGTCGATCGGCCTGTCGCGGCCGATCTCGACAGCACCCCACATCCCAACCGGCGAGCCGCCCCCGACTCCCCGGGTCTGCACCGTCAGCTCGTAGCCTGAGCCGCGATGATGCACATGCAGGCCCTCTGGCCCCGTGACCGCGACGCGGTCGAGGGTGCCCGCATCGAGCGGGAGGCGGCTCGCCGCGTCTGGGCGTTCGCCTCGCCCTACCGCACCCAGATCGTCGGCTTCCTGGTCGCCGTCGTCGCCCAGGCCCTGCTCGGCCTCGTGCCGCCGGTGCTGTTCGGGCAGATCATCGATCACGTCATCCCCGACCAGGACAAGGGCCGCCTCGGCCTGTTCGCCGGCCTGATCGTGGGGTCGGCCGTCGCCGGCGCCGTGATGAGTCTCGGCGAGCGCTGGTGGTCGGCCCGCATCGGCGAGGGTGTCATCTACGACCTGCGCGTCGCCCTCTTCGAGCATGTGCAGCGGTTGCCGCTGGCGTTCTTCACCCGGACCCAGACCGGCACCCTCACCAACCGGCTCAACAACGACGTGATCGGTGCCCAGCGCGCCCTCACCGCCACCCTCGGCACGGTCGTCTCCAACGTGATCACCCTCGTCACGACGTTGGCGGCGATGATCTACTACGAGTGGCGGCTCACGGCGTTGGCCCTCGTCCTCACCCCCTTGTTCGTCCTGCCCTACCGCCGCATCGGGGCCGTCCAGCAACACATCACTCGAGAGGGCATGGAGCTCAACGCGGCGATGAACTCCACGATGACCGAACGCTTCAACGTGGCCGGCGCGCTGCTGGTCAAGCTGTTCGGCCGCCAGCGCGACGAAGCCGAACTGTTCGGCACCCGCGCCGCTCGGGTTCGCGACATCGGCATCCGCTCGGCCCTGTTCACCCGGGGCTTCATGATCATGCTCGGGTTGCTCGGCGCCATCGGCACCGCCCTGGTCTACGGCCTTGGTGGGCTCTTCGCCATCAATGGCGACATCGACCCCGGTGAGCTCGCCACGATGGGGCTGCTCGTCGGCCGGATCTACCAGCCCCTCACCGGGCTGACCAACGCCCGCATCGATGTGCTCACCGCCCTGGTGAGCTTCGACCGGGTGTTCGAGGTGCTCGACAGCCCGACCCCGCTCGCCGACCGACCCGGCGCCACCGAGTTGCGCGACCCCCAGGGTCGCATCGAGTTCCGCCACGTCGGCTTCCACTACCCGGGCAGCGACGAGGTGATCGTCGAGACGCTCGAGACCCCAGGACCCGAGGCGGTCGGCAGCGACGCCCCCGTGCTCATCGACGTCGACGCCGTGATCGAGCCCGGACAGCTCGTGGCCCTCGTCGGCCCGTCCGGTGCCGGCAAGACCACCCTGACCAACCTGGTGCCCCGGCTCTACGACGTCACCGACGGCGCGGTCGTCGTCGACGGCCATGATGTGCGCGACCTGGCCCAGGAGTCGTTGCGGGCCGCGATCGGCGTCGTGGTGCAGGATCCCCACCTGTTCCACGAGTCGATCGCTGACAACCTCCGCTACGCCAAGCCCGACGCCACCGACGACGAGCTCGTAGCCGCCTGCCGCGCCGCCCAGATCCACGCCACGATCGCCAAGCTCCCCGGCGGCTACGACACGGTGGTGGGCGAGCGCGGCTACCGGTTCTCCGGAGGTGAGAAGCAGCGGCTGTCGATCGCTCGCATGCTGCTCAAGGACCCGGCCGTCGTGATCCTCGACGAGGCCACCAGTCACCTCGACACCGAGAGCGAGGCGTTGGTGCAGGAGGCGCTCGCCACCGCCCTGAACGGACGAACCGCACTCGTGATCGCCCACCGGCTCTCGACCATCGTCGATGCCGACCAGATCCTCGTGCTGGACGACGGCCGCATCACCGAGCGCGGCACCCACGCCGAGCTCCTGGCCGACGACGGCCTGTACGCCGACCTCTACCAGCGTCTCGCTCGCACCTGACGCCGGGCGTCCCGAGGGTCGACCGGCTCAAGGGCGGCGGCTGTCGCGCCGATCCACTCGGCGTGGACTTCGCCGACCTCTACCAGCACCGGCAACTGAAGCACCAGGCCGCCGCCATCAGGCAGACCGACGACGCCTCCCGTCATCGGCAACAGCAGTCGAAGCACACGATCGACGAGCTCGAGGCTCGGGTCGAACGGCTGACCCTGCTGACCGAGTCGATGTGGGAGCTGCTGTGCGAGGTCTCCGGGCTGACCCCGGAACACCTCCACTACAAGCTTCACCAGGTCGACGCCCGCGACGGGCAGGTGGACGGACGCCGCCGTCCGGTTCCGGCCACCTGTCGCTGCGAAGCGAAGATCCCGCCGCGCTCCAAGATCTGTCAGTTCTGCGGCGAGGACGCTCCGCCTCGATCGGCCTTCGACGCCGTCTGAGATCGGGTCGGCCGGACGCGGCGGGTCGTGGCCGCCGCTCGGCGGTGAGCCGAACGACACGTGCCGACGACCTGACGGGGAAAGTCCGGACAACCTAGACTCGGGGCGGAGGTGCCGCGATGTCCCCGGTTCTGTTCGCTGCCGCCGAATCCAATCTGCTCGCCGCGCGCTGGTTGATGGCGCTGTCGCTCGGGTTCCACATCGTGCTCTCGTGCTTCGGTGTCGCCTTCCCGGTGTTGATCTGGTTGGCCCACCGCCGCGGCCTTCGCCACGACGATCTCGACGCCCTCGAACTCGCCCACCGATGGGGCAAGTCGGCGGCCGTCCTGTTCGCCGTCGGCGCCGTGTCGGGCACCGTCCTCAGCTTCGAGATGGGCCTCCTGTGGCCCGGGCTGATGGGCACCTTCGGCGACGTGATCGGGCTCGCATTCGCCCTCGAGGGCATCTTTTTCTTCCTCGAAGCGATCTTCCTCGGCATCTACCTCTACGGCTGGAAGGGGCTGCCGGCCCGCGTCCACCTGCTCACCCTCGTGCCCATCGCCCTGTCGGGGGTCTTCGGCACGTTCTGCATCCTCGCCGTCAACGGCTGGATGAACGAACCGTCCGGGTTCGACGTGGCCCACTACGCCGCCACCGGCGAGGTGATCGACATCGACCCGTGGGCCGCGATCTTCAACGGCGCGGTGGCCACCCAGTTCCTCCACATGCTGCCCGCCACCTACCTCGTCACGGGCTTCCTCGTGGCGTCGGTCTACGCCGTCGGGTGGCGTCGGGGTCGGCGCGATCGGCTCCACAAGATGGGGATGGCGATCGGGTTCGCCGTCGGCGCCGTGGCCGCGCCGATCCAGGTCCTCACCGGCGACCTCGCCATCCGCAACATCGCTGCCGACCAGCCGGCCAAGTTCGCCGCCGTCGAGCTGATCGTCGAGACCGAGGCCGGGGTCCCGCTCACCCTCGGCGGCGTCGTGATCGACGGTGAGAAGCGGTATGCCCTCGAGATTCCCGGGCTGGCGTCGTTCCTCGAGGAGTTCGACCCCGACGCCACCCTCGAGGGCCTCGACCAGATCCCGATCGAGGAGCAGCCGCCGGTCAATGTCGTCCACCTCTCGTTCCAGATCATGGTCGGCATCGGCACCGCCCTCCTCGGCCTGGCCGCCTTCGGCGGTTGGAAGCGGTGGCGGACCGGGTCCCTTCCCGAGGGGCGTTGGTGGACGCTCGCCCTCGTGGCGGCCGGGCCGGCCTCGGTCGTCGCCCTCGAGGCCGGTTGGGTCACCACCGAGGTCGGTCGCCAACCCTGGATCGTGCAGCACGTGATGCTGGTCTCCGACGCCGTCACGCCACGCGACGGCGTCGGCGGCCTGCTCGTCGGTCTCATCGTGCTCTACCTGGTGTTGATGGTGGCCACCGCCGTGATCCTGTTGGCGATGGCCTCTCGCTGGCGTCGCGGCCTCGAGCCGGGCACGCCGTACGGCCCTCCGGAGGACGGTCCTCCCGAAGACGGCACGGCCGACGGTGGGCCGGTCGGCGACGACGCCCTGGTGGGTGCGTGATGAGCCTCGCGGTGGTGACGATCGCCGTCGTGTGGCTGGGCGTCGTGGCCTACGCCGTGTTCGGCGGCGCCGACTTCGGGTCCGGTATCTGGGACCTGCTCGCCGGCGGCGACCGTGCCGGTGCCCCGATCCGCAAGCGCATCGATCGCAGCATCGGCCCGGTGTGGGAGGCCAACCACGTGTGGCTGATCTTCGTGCTCGTCTACCTCTGGACCGGGTTCCCCGACGCCTTCGCCGCGATGGTGACCGACCTCTTCGTGCCTCTGATCGGCGCCGCCCTCGGGATCGTGCTGCGGGGCGCCGCCTTCGTCTACCGCAAGTCGTCGAGCACCCTGTCGCAAGCCCGTCTGTTCGGCATCGTGTTCGCGGTGTCGTCGGTGTTCACGCCGTTCTTCTTCGGGGCCGGGGTCGGCGCCGTCGCGTCGGGTCGGGTGACGCTGGAGACCACGGCCGATCCGTGGACCGTGTGGCTCAACCCCACCTCGATGCTCGGCGGGGTGCTGGCCGTCGGGGCCTGCGCCTGGCTCGCCGCGGTGTTCCTCGCCGCCGATGCTCATCGCGACGGCCAGGCCGATCTCGCTCGCTACTTCGCCCGTCGCGCCGGGATCACCGGCGTCGTGCTGGGTGCGGTGTCGCTGGCCGGCATCATCCCGCTCGAGATCGACGCCCCGACGCTGGCCGACCGACTCGAACGCGGCGGCGCGCCGTTCGTGATCGCCAGCGCCCTCGGGGGTCTCGGGGCGATGATCTTGGTGTGGCGGGGTCGCTACGTCGAGGCCCGCCCCGCGGCGGTGCTCGCCGTGGTGGCCATCCTCGCCGGTTGGGCGGTCGGGCAGTACCCGTGGCTGCTGGTCGACCACCTCGAGATCGAGGAGGCGGCGGGCGCCCGTTCGACGCTGTGGGCGCTGTTGTTGGTGTTCGTGCTGGCGGGCGCCACCGCCGTGCCGGCGCTGGTGTGGCTCCTGCGGATCACCGATCAGGGCCAGCTTTCGACGTCGGAGACCCGGCCCGACTCGAGCCAGGCCCTGCTCGATCGGCGATCCCGCTGATGCAGACGCGCGCGTCCCAGCGGGCGCAGCGCCGTCAGCGGTCGCGCTTGTAGAGGTCGAGCACCCGGCGCTGCTCGGCGGTGAGGCTGTCGACGCCGCGCTCTGCGATCTGGTCGAGGATGGCGTCGATGCCGAGGGCGTCGTAGTTGTCGGAGCCCACCGGGGTGCGGTAGTCGGCCAGATTGGTCGGCTCGGCGACCCCCTTGGGGCTGCGCTTGAACCGCTCCTTGAGCTTGTCGAGGAAGCCGGGTTCGACCGGTCCCGAGCCGTAGTCGGCGCTGAAGCCGCCACCCCGCTCGGTGCCCGCCATCCGGAAGTCGTCGCCGGCCGACGAGATGAGACCGAAGGCGTTGCACGCCAGCCAGACGCCGAGCATCACGATGCTGAGGAAGATCATGCCGCCCCACCGCCGGTCGGCGAGGAGCTCGAGGTAGTCGAGGCCGATGAAGACGGCCGCCATCACCCACGCCGGGATCCCGCCGAAGAACAGGGCCTTGGGCATGCGGAGGACGAAGGCGAGGAACACCGAGCGGGACAGGTAGCTCGACAGCCCGCCGAAGACGACGGGGTAGCCGCGGAAGCCGGCCGACTCGTAGACCGAGTCGGGCAGCACCCACCACGACACGGTCGCGAGCACCGACGGGATCAGGAGGAGGACGAGACCGAACTGCAGGCTGCGATCACGGCCGAGCGAACGGTCGACCTCGCGGCCGAGGAAGAAGAGGACGACGGCACCGATGACGACCCAGATCGACACGGCGTTGGGGATGAACCAGGTGAGGAGGCGCCAGACCTGGCCCCGGCCCACCGAGTCGCCGTTCATGATCAGACGGGTGGTCACCGCACCGCCGGCACCCTCGATGCTGCGGATCACCATGCCGATCATCGCCAGCAGGGCGAAGACGCCGGTGGTGCTGAAGCTGACCGTGCCGATGTTGAACCAGCCGTCGTCGCCGCCGAATCTCCTCGGTTGGAACTGATACATGGGCGGTGCGTTCCCCTGGTGGTCGAGATCGGTGCGGTGCGCCGGAGCGCGAACCCTCAGGGTACCCCCTCGTCCGCGGCCGCCCCGGTACCGCCCGGTACCGCCCGGCGGCCGTGTGTAGACCGGTCAAGCCAACTCGACGCGACCCACGATCGCACCCGCAGCGTTGCGGAGCGCCGGATCGTTCCAGGCGCCGAGTTCGGCCATCGCCCCACCGTCGAGCCAGCCCCACCGCCTCAGGAGTTCGAGCACCAGCAGGTGGTTCCCCCGTTCGTGGCCGTCGTCGATCTTGATCGCCAGCGCCTCGCCGGCGTCGACGGGCGCCACCACGAGCACCCCGTCGGCTCCGACCTTGGCGAACACGTCGCCTCCGCTGGCCGCCATCAGGTCACTGTCGAACCGGTCGCGGGTGCCACCGACCAGACGGGGATGGTGGACACAGGCGGCGGTGATGCGCCCGCAGGCCTCGGCGTGGGGGAGCACGGCGTCGCCGGCGGTCAGGCGGGCGATCCCGGTGGCCAGGCCCGAGAGCGGAAGCCCGATGGTCGGCGCGCTGCAGCCGTCGATCCCGAGCGTGAGGCGGCCACCGACGAGTCGCTCGACGCGTTCGAGGACCGCCTGTTGGGCGGGCCCGCCGGGGTCGAGGTAGCCATCGACGTCGGCGCCGAGATGGGCGGCCAGGACGAGGAAGCCGGCGTGCTTGCCCGAGCAGTTGTGGGCCAGGGGCCGAGCTGGGGCGTCGACGCCGGCACCGACGGACGTCGCCGGCCCACACTGGAGCGCCGCCTCGTCGAGTCCGATCGCGGCCAGGACCTCTGCGGCGAGCGCGAGATGTTGGGGCTCGCCGCTGTGGGACGAACACGCCAGCGCCAGGGCTCGGTCCGCCCACGTCGGGTCGCCGTCACTCGCCTCGGCAGCGGCGTCGAGGGCGCCGGTCTCCACCAACGCGACCGCCTGGAGGCCCTTGACCGAGCTCCGGGCCCACACCAGCTGGTCGGGGTCACCGGCGCCCTCGATCACCGTGCCGTCGGCGCGGCAGCGCACCCAGACACCGCGGTGCAGCGACTCGACATGGCCGCCACGAGTGCGGCGCACGAGAACCGGATTGTCGTCACGCATCGGCACAGCTTCGTGGGCGCCGACGCCGACCGGTCACTTGTTCTCGAACTGCGACGTGTCGATGAGTCGGGGCGGGAAGCCGCCCTTGGCGATCGGTCCCCACCGTTCCGCCTCGATGGCGATCAGACACTTGCCCTGACGGGCCATCGCCTCGCGGTACTCGTCCCAGTCGGGGTGCTCCCCGGAGATGCAGCGGTAGTACTCGACCAGCCCGTCGAGCGCCTCGGGGAGGTCGATCACCGTGGCGTGGCCGTCGACCTGCACCCACGACCCGCCGAAGTGGTCGCTCATCACACAGATCGACACCTCGGGGTTGCGGCGCAGGTTGTGGATCTTGTCGCGCTCGGGATAGGTCGACACGACCAACCGACCGGCGGCGTCGACGCCGCCGGTCACCGGCGACATCTGCGGCCGACCGTCGCGGCGGGTGGTCGTGATGATCCACTGGTGGCGAGGGCGAACGAAGTCGAGCAACTCGACGAGGCCGACCTCGGTCTCGGTGGCGATGGAGCGAGCCATACGGTTCCTGTTCTGTGTCGGCCCTGTTCTGTGCCGGGGCGTCAATGGTGCCGGGTCAGTGGTAGCGGACGTAGACGGGGTTCGACGGGGTCGACCGGTCGGGGTCGAAGGCGTAGTCGAGGCCGTCGAACTGCTGCAGGGCCTTGAGCGTCTTGACCCGGTTCTGGATCAGCCAGCCGGCCATCGCCCCACGCGCCCGCTTGGCGAAGAAGCTGATGATCTTCGGGTCCTTGCCGTCCTTGGAGTCGAGGAACGACGGCGTGACGATTCGGGCCTCGAGGCGGTCGGTGTCGACCGAGGAGAAGTACTCGTTCGACGCCAGGTTCACCAGCACCGCCGGGCCCGGGCTCTCCCGCAGGTCGGCGTTGAGCCGGTCGGCGATCCGGTCGCCCCAGAACGCGTAGAGGTCCTTGCCTCGTGGGTTCTCCAGCTTGGATCCCATCTCCAGGCGGTAGGGCTGGATCAGGTCGAGCGGGCGTAACACGCCGTAGAGGCCCGACAGGATCCGCAGGGTCTTCTGGGCGTGGGTGAAGTCGCGCTCGGAGAACGTGGCGTTGGCGTCGAGCCCTTGGTAGACGTCGCCGGAGAACATCAGCACGGCCGGCCGGGCGTTGTCCGGGGTGAAGGGCCGGTGGTACTCCTGGTAGCGCTCGTGGTTGAGCTCGGCCAGGTCGGGCGAGATCGACATCAGGGCACTCAGGTCGGCCGGCGCGAGGTCGCGCAGCACCTCGACCAGTTGGTCCGACTGATCGAGGAGGCGAGGTTCCGACCACTTCTTCGTGGTCAGCGGGCTCTCCTCGTCGAGCGACTTCGCTGGTGACAACACGATCAGCATGTCCCGAACCTAGCGCGGACGGGCCCCTCGACCCCGGGCCGGGCGCAGGCGCGGAGCGATCCGCCGGCCGATGGCGCGAAGCGATTCCCCTCGGTCACGATCTGGCGTAGCATCCGTGACGGTCGGTGGCGCCACTCCTCGGTGGCCAGCTCGGCATCGACCAACGATCCGGACGTGCATCGAGGGGAACCCGCTGCGGTGGGCTTGCTGTGGACTGCCGGATGGTCGCCGCACCGAGGGGCCGAGCCGCATGGAGTCAACCGAACCGGGAATCGTCGAGGCCGACGACGTCGCCGTGGTGCTGCGCGCCGTCGCAGGCGAGTCGGGCGTCGACTTCACCCAGTACCGGCCCTCGACCCTCGAGCGACGCATCCAACGCCGGGCCCAACGTGTCGGCGCCACCTCGAGCGCCGACTACGTCGAGCTGGTGCGCCGCAGCCGGCCGGAGCGGCTCGCCTTGTTCGACGAAGTCTTGATCGACGTGTCGGAGTTCTTCCGGGATCGAGAGGTCTTCGAACGACTCGAGTCCGCGGTGTTGCCCGCACTGGTGGAACACGCCGCCGAACAAGCGGGCACGCTGCGGGTCTGGTCGGCAGCGTGCGCCACCGGCGAGGAGCCGTACTCGGTGGCGATGCTGGCGGCCGAGACGGCGGAACGACTCGGGGTGGGCGACCTCCGCCTGCAGATCTTCGCCTCCGACGTCAACGCCGCCGCGGTCAACAAGGCGTCGAGCGGGATCTACGGCGGCGACGAGTTGGTCGGCGTCAGCCCGGAACGGCTCGAACGTCACTTCACGCCGATGTCGGCCGGCGCCCGCATCGACCCCGCCCTGCGCTCGATGGTCACCTTCACCCGCCACGACCTGCTGGCCGATCCGGGGTTCACCCGGCTCGACCTCGTGTTGTGCCGCAACGTGTTGATCTATCTCGATCCGTCGGCACAGCAGACCGTGCTCCGCAACGTCACCAGCGGACTGCGGATCGGTGGCACGCTCGTGCTCGGCGCCTCCGAGGATCTCGGCGCGCTCGGTGCCGACTTCGAGCCCGACGACCGCAGTAAGCGGATCTTCACCAAGAAGCGCTCCGACGTCGCGAAGGAGGCGATGCGCAACGCGATGGCCTCCCGGCGATCGGCGAGGGGCGCCGGGGCGGGCTCGCCGCTTCCCGACCAGCGACTGCTCCGGGCCTACGACGCCATCCTCGACGACTACTTCGGGGCCGGTGTGCTGCTCGGCGAACAGCGCGAACTCGTCCACACGTTCGGGGCGGCCACCTCGTGGTTGCGGCAGCCGGGCGGCCGGCCGACCCTCGACGTGTTCCAACTCGTCGAGGATCCGGCGATGCGCATGGCGATGTCGTCGCTGTTGCGCGATCTCCGCGGGCGACCCGATCTGGTCACGAGCAGGCCGGTGTTGATCGACGGGCCAGACGGACCGCTGTCGGCCGATCTCATCGGCCGGGCCATCGATGTCGGCGGCGCGTCGTACCACCTGATCCACGCCGTGCCGGCCACGGTCCTCCGAGCACCCTCGGGGGTGCGTGAGACGTCGGGGGTCGAGGGCGACGCCGTCCGCGAGGCCGACGTGGAGTTCCTCCGCGACAGCCTGCAGTCGGCGATCGACGAGCTGGAGCGATCCAACGCCGACCTCGCCGCCAGCAACGAGGAGCTCGTCGCGGCCAACGAGGAGCTGCAGTCGGCCAACGAAGAGCTGTCGTCGGTGAACGAGGAACTCCGCTCGCTCAACGACGAACACCAGGTGCGACTCCACGAGGTATCGACGGTGTCGGCCGACCTCGACCAGCTCCTGAGCGACATCGATCTCGGGGTGTTGTTCCTCGATCGCGACCTCAACGTGCGGCGAGCGAGCGACACGGCGCGACGCTTCTTCCGGCTCCGACCCGACGACGTCGACCGGCCCCTGGCCGAGGTGGTGACCCACCTCGACATGCCCGATCTGGTGACGATGGCCGAGCAGGTGATGGCGACCGGCGACACCTACCGTTCGCGTGTCGGCCACCTGGCCGATCGGTCGATGAGCCTGGGCGTGGCCATCTCCCGGTTCTCGATCGGTGACGCCCCGGGCGGGCTGTTGATCACCGTGGCCGATCTGACGCCGTTGGTGTCGATGGAGACCAACCAGACCCGCTTCATCCGCCTCCTCAACCGGGGCCCGGTCGCGATGTTCGCCAAGGACCCGGCGGGTCGTTTCTGGTTCAAGAACCGGATGGCCGAGGCGTTCACCGGCCCGGGTCTCGGAAACACGACCCATGACAGCTATTCCGAGGAGCTCGCCAGTCGACTGGTGGCCGACGACCTCCTGATCGCCCGCACCGGTCGCCCGGTCCAACGGGTGGTGTCGTTGCCGCTCGGCGGCGACGTCGTCGACACCCTGGTGGTGAAGTTCCCGCTCGAGGACGGTGGAATCGGCGGGATCGGCATCGAGCTGGCCAACGCCGACCAGCTGTTGGCGGCGGCCGAGCTCGACCACCTCGAAGCCACCGTCGAGGCCCTCACGGTGGCCGTGATCGAGCAGGTGAACGACACCCTCGTCGACCGCAGCGGACGGTTCCGCCAGCTCACCGGTTACGGACCCGACGGCTGGTTGAGTCGGGTCCACGCCGACGACCGGGGCGCGGTCGAGTCCGCTCTCGCCATGGGCGACGCCGATCCCGCCTTCCGGATCCTGGAGGCCGACGGCACGTATCGCACGGTCGAGCTCCGCATGGTCGAGGGCAAGGTGGCCGGCCACCGCTTCCTCGCCTTCGTCGACCGCCACGAGAGCGCCACGACCATCGCCGCGCTGCGCGAACAGCTCCGTTCGTCGCGGGAGCTGGCGGCACCGTCCGATGAAGCCGCGACCGCCGCGTTCAACCTCGAGGTGTTGCGTCGACTCGACGCTGCCATCTCCGGGGTGGTGCGCGAAGCCCGCAAGCGCACCACGGCCATCGACACGTTCGCCGACACCGTCGTGACCGACCTGGCGTCGGCCGACCTCGAACACTGGGCGGGTTCGGTCGACCAGCTCCGGCGTCTGCAGCGCACCAACGACTGGTTGGCTCGACTCCTGGAGGGGCTCGACGAACTCGGTCGCACCGGCCGGCAACTGCTGGGCCCCGGCCCCGCCAGTCTCGCCACCGTGGTCGGTCGAGTGCTCGAGCAGGAACGGGAGATGATCGAGGCGGTCGGCGCCGAGGTGGTGGTCGGCGACCTCGTCGAGGTCGCCGTCGACCCGGAGGCGCTCGCGGTCGTCGTGCAGCAGCTGGTCCGCAACGCGCTCGATCACGGGCGCGGGTCCGACCACCGGGTCGAGATCAGTGCCACGGTCGGCGACGACGGCGTGGCCCTCTCCGTCCGCGACGGGGGTCCGGGCTTCGAGCAGGAACGGGCGGTCGAGGTCTTCAAACCGTTCCACCGGATCGAGCCGACGGTCGACGACAGCGCCGGTGTCGGTCTCGGGTTGACGATCACCCGTCGTCTCGTCCGCCGGTTGGGTGGCGACATCTGGGCTCGTTCGGCGCCGGGAGAGGGCGCCACCTTCACGGTGCTGCTGCCGCCCGTGCCGCCAGCCGACTGATCGCGTCGATCCCGCCCCGGCGACGAACTTGGAGGCAGGGGTCGCCGTGGCGGGCGGAGCCTGCGAGGCTGTGGCCATGCGCGTGCACCTCGTCGACGGCACCTACGAGCTCTTCCGTCAGTTCTACGGAAGACCCGGCCACGTGAACGGCGACGGCACGGAGGTGGGCGCCACCCGAGCGGTGCTGCGCAACATGCTCGCGATGCTCGACGACGGGGCCACGCACCTCGCCGTGGCCACCGACTCGGTCGTCGAGTCGTTCCGCAACGAGCTCTACGACGGCTACAAGTCGAGCGAAGGGATGGACCCCGAGATCCTCGCCCAGTTCCCCCTGCTCGACCGAGGCCTGCTCGCCCTCGGCATCGCCACCTTCGCCATGGTCGAGTACGAAGCCGACGACGCCCTCGGCGCGGCCGCCGCCGTCGCCGCCGCCGACCCCCGGGTCACCCAGGTGTTGATCTGCACCCCGGACAAGGACCTGGCCCAGTGCGTCGAGGGGGATCGGGTGGTCCAGTACGATCGGCGCAAGGATCTCGTGATCGACGAGCCGGGGGTGGTCGAGAAGTTCGGGGTGTCGCCGGCGTCGATCCCGGACTACCTCGGCCTGGTCGGCGACAGCGCCGATGGCTTCCCCGGGCTGCCCGGGTGGGGTGCGAAGTCGACCGCCACCGTGTTGGCTCGCTACGGCCACATCGAGGACATCCCCGCCGCCCCGGGGCAGTGGGACGTGACCGTGCGCGGCGGTGCCAAGCTCGCGGCGACCCTCGTCGACCAGCTCGCCGACGCGCTGCTGTTCCGCCGCATCGCCACCCTCGACCTCGACGCGCCGACCGTCGATTCGGTCGACGAGCTCGAGTGGACCGGCCCGACCGGCGACCTCGAGGCCGTCGCCGCCCTGCTCGATGCTCCCGACCTGGTGCGCAAGGCCGCGGCGCTCGCCGCCCAACGATGACAGCCCAGCGATGAGGCCCCAGCGATGAGCGCCCGACCGACAGGCCAACGACGATGACCATCGGCGACTTCACGATCCGGCCGGCGCGCCGTCGCGATGCGGCCGACTTGCTGGCCCTCAACGCTGCCAACGTGCCCGAGGTCGGGACGATGGACGACGCCAAGCTCTCCGCGTTCCTCGAACGAGCACCATTGTTCCTCGTGGTCGAGCTCGCGGCCACCGGTGCGGCCGCCGACGAATCGGAAGTGGTCGGCATGCTGATCTGCCTGACCGAACGTTCGACGTTCTACCAGAGCCCCAACTACCGGTGGTTCGCGGAGCGGCACGAGTGCTTTGCCTATGTCGACCGCATCGCCCTGGCGCCGGCGGCTCGCGGCACCGGCTGTGGACCGGCGCTCTACCGGCGTGCGGTGGCCTTCACCGAGGCGACCGGTCGGCCGGTGCTGTGCGCCGAGGTCAACACCGAGCCCGACAACCCGCGTTCCCATCGGTTCCATCAGCGCTTCGGCTTCGTGGATGTCGGTCGAGCCCGGCCCTACGGACCCGACGAGGAAGTGGCCATGTACGAGTTCACGCCTCGAGCTCGGCCCTGAGCCGATCCCGCAGGGAACGTGGCTCCTGGGGTCCATCGGCATCGGCACGCACGCCACCCGGCTCGGTCTCGGGCGTCGATGCTGCTGCGGCCGCGACCGCCCCGCCGGCCGGCAGGACCGCTACGGCCAACCACGTCGTCAGCGGCACCGACACCACGAGGCCGATCGACCCGACGAGGGTGCGGACCACCTCGGTCGCGATGATCTCACTGTTGAGCGAGTCGGCGAGCGGCAGCCCGCCGAGGACCAACAACAACAACAGTGGTAGCGAAGCGCCGGCGTAGGCCAGGAAGAGGGTGTTGACCGTCGATGCGACGTGATCGCGGCCGACCTTCATCGCCGAGGCGAACAGACGGGCCCGGCTCATCGTCGGGTCGGCAGCCCGCAGCTCGAACACGACGGACGCCTGGGTGACCGTCATGTCGTCGAGGGCGCCCAACGCCCCGAGGACGAGGCCGGCGAGGAGGAGTCCACGCACATCGATCGAGCCGCTCGCGGCATCGAGCCAGAACGCCTCCTCGGTCGTGAAGCCACTGAACGAGCCGGCGGTGACGAAGAGCTGCCCGAGGCCGACCGTCACGGCGAGCGCACCCAGGGTGCCGAGCACGGCCGTGGTGGTCATGGCGTTGAACCCGTGGGCGGGGTACAGCGCGGCGAAGGTGATCAGGGCCGCCGACACCACCGCCACACCGAGCGGGTCGGTGCCGTTGACGAGGGCCGGCAGCGTGAACACGAGCAACACCGCCGAGACGAGGGCGAGGCCGGCGAGGGCCAGGAGCCCTCGGAGCCGACCGAGGGCGACGACGGCCCCGGCGAAGAGCCCGGCGAGCACGACGAGCGCCGTGCCTCGACGGCGATCGGCGAACGAGTAGGCGAAGGGCGCCTCCTCGGCCTCGATCTTGTTGACCGCCAGGGTCTCGCCGACCTCGAACGCATCGCGCTGGTCGTAGATCGCCGGGAGGTCGAACGTCTGCCCGAGGTCGACACCCTCGAGAAGCTCGACCGACAGCACCGAGCAGGGCACTGGCTCGCCGCGCTCATCGAAGGCTGCTTGGTCGGCTGGACAATCGTTGACGGCGGCGACTCGGGCGTCGAGCTGCTCGGCCGCCAGTCCTCTCACGCCCTCGACGTCGCCGGGCCACCACCACGCCGCCGCCCCCAGGCTCGCCACGAACGCCGCGGCCGCGATCAGTCCGACGACGAAGCGGAGCCGCCGAGGCGGTTCAGCGGTCGAACCGGGGTGGTGGTGCGCTCCCATCGCCAGCGACGGTAGCGATTGTGCGCTCGCCGGGGACGCCGGGCGCCGGGAGAGCGCTAGGGCGACGGGGTCGAGGCGTCGTCGTTCTGGGGCACCTCGCGCTCCGCAGGAGGTGGGTCGCGGAGGTCGATCACCGGTTCGGCGTCGAGGCGCGCCGACCGGGTCTCGCTGCTCCCGACCACGGTGACGGGCCAGTGGAGCGAGCAGATCGATCCGGCCCCGGGCTCGCTGTGGATCATCAGCGACGCGTCGTGCACGTCGCAGATTCGGCTGATCACTTGGAGCCCGACCCCTTCGCCGACCCCGCCGAGGCGATCGCCGGCCGCCCGGATCCGTCGACGAACGAGGGACGGGTCGAAGCCGGGGCCGTCGTCCTCCACCGCGACGACCAGCCGGTCGCCCCCGGCGAGGCGGGCCGTGACCACGAGGTGGCCGTGGTGAGGGTCGTGGTGGTGTCGGACCGCGTTGTCGATGAGGCCGCGCACACAGCTGGCGAGCGGGGTGGCCGTGACCGACACCGGCGGCAGGTCGATCGCCAAGTCGATGTCGATCGACGACCGCAGGTCGATCGTCGCCAGGACGTAGTGGACGAGGCTCGCCACGTCGGTCTCGGTGGCGGCGTCGTGGTGGGTCTCGGCGGCGACGAGCTGCACGATGTCGTCGACGGCGACGCCGATGTCGTGGGCCCGCGACTCGATGCGATCGAGATACGCCGCCACCTCGGGGGTGGCGCCGTGGTCGAGGTCATGTCGCAGGCAGCCGACGAGGTTGTCGATGCCACGCACCGGGGAGCGCAGGTCGCGGCTGGCGATGTTGGCCAGGGCGCGGAGCGACCGGTCGCTTTCCGACAGCGCGGCCCGGAGGCGCCGGACCTCCTCCGGGTCGATCGGTGGCGGCGACGGTGCCGGTGTCGGCCGGCGCGATGCCGGGTGGCGGGGTCGCGCCTCGAGCGCCCCGTAGCTGAGTGCCTGCCGGCGATAGCGCCACGCGGCGATCAGGGCGAAGATGCTCGCGGCGCCACCCAGGATGGCGGCCACGAGGAGTGCGGTATCAGCGTCTGTGCCGGACATCATCGTCCCTCCAGCTGATGTGTGTTGCAGCGACAATCATCCCGCGCCAGCCCAGGTTGGGCGGGGATGCCACGAACTGATCAGCGGCGTCTGCCGAGCATTGATCAGGAAGTCTGTGATCAGTCGGTGTCGGTCTTCTTGGCTCGGCTCGGGGCCACCCTCGGCGGTTCGTTGGGCTGCTTCGGATAGACGGGCGGCCACGGCGCGTCCATCATCCCGGCCTCGAGGTCGCGGGCCGACCACTCGAGGAGGGTGTCGATGCGCTGGGGGGTGGCGTGCATCTCGGCCCACGGGTCGCCGTCGGCGGCCACCCGAGCGGGCACGGTCTCGATGGTGAGGGCGTCGGGGTCGATGTCGTCGAGCTCGTCCCACCACAGCGGGGTCGAGACCTGGGCCGCCACCCGAGGGCGCACCGCCCACGCCCCGAACACGGTCTTGTGGGGGGCGTTCTGGTTGTAGTCGACGAAGACGCGCTGGCCCCGCTCCTCCTTCCACCAGGCGGCGGTGAGTCGGTCGGGGTGGCGTCGCTCGAGCTCGCGGGCGAGGGCGACGACGGCGGCGCGCACCTCGTAGGAGTCCCACTCGGGCGCCAGCCGGGCGAACAGGTGGAGCCCGCGGCTGCCGCTCGTCTTCGGGTAGACGTCCAGTCCGGCCTCGGCGCACAGGGATCGGACGTCGTGAGCGGCGCGACGGATGTCGTCGAAGTCGATGCCGGGGGACGGGTCGAGATCGATTCGCAGCTCGTCGGTGTGGTCGGGCTCGTCGGCGAGGTAGGGCCAGGGGTGAAATCCGAGACAGCCCATGTTGACCGCCCACGCCACGTGGGCCAGGTCGGTGAGCACCAGTGCGTTCGACGTGGTGCCATTCGGCGTCGACACGATCGTGGTGTCGAGCCATTCGGGTGCCCCCTTGGGCACTCGTTTCTGGAAGAACGACTTGCCGCTCGCGCCGTCTGGGAAGCGCTGCAGCAAGGTCGGGCGACCGCCGAGGGCCGCGAGCAGAGGCGCTTCGACGGCCTCGTAGTAGTCGATCAGGTCGAGCTTGGTCTCGGCGCGACGCGTGAAGAAGACCTTGTCGGGGCTGCTGATCTTGACCTCGCGATGGGCGATGGTTCGGAGGATTGCCTCAGCGGCGGGCACGACGACACGCTAGCCGTCGTGGGTATGGAGAGTCGGTGGGCGAACCGAGCAGTGTTGTAGAAGACCCTCTTGTGGAGGGCGGTGTTGTCGCGTGTGCCCGCGTGACCGGGTGGGACGCTCGAGTCAGTCGTCGTACCAGACCGGATGGTCGTGGCGGCAGGACTCGCACTCGAAGTCGGCTCGGAAGAAGGCGCCGTCCATCTCGGCTCGCAACAGGCTCTGACCCGATGAGGGGTGCTCGCAGGAAGGACAGGGGGGCGCCTCGTGCAGGAGGCTGCCATCGAGTTCCTCGACGGCAGTCGGCCGGCTCGCATCCACGGTTGTCACGTCATTGTCTCCAGACATACAGGAATCAACAGATTCGTGCCCCACAGCCCGAAGACTCGACAGGGTATGACATGACGTTCGTTCTAATCTGGCTCCTTCAACAAACTGCAACAATTAATCAGAATCTCGTGCAGATTTGGATCGGACAGCCGTGAACGGCCTCCGCGGCCCGTGAGCGAGCCTCACCCCTCCGGTCGAAGCACCCCGGCCACACCCATCGGGACGGGCTCGTCGAGCTGTTCGAAGGTGCACTCGGCGGGGGTCTTGTCGTCGCGCCATCGCAGGAGTCGGGTGACCTCGCGGAACCTCCCGTTGAGTGTCGACCCGTACTTCACTTCCACGACCCGTTCGATGCGCAACGGCACCCACGAGTTGTCCTTCTGGGCGTTCCAGCGATGCGGTGCCCCGGGCATCCGGCCGTCGGCGTGGGCCTGGGCCTCGGCCCAGCTGCGCCATGGATGGGCGTCGAGGGCGTCGTGGGTGAGGGGCTCGAGCTCGTCGACGAGCTCGGCCCGCTTCTTCGCCGTGAAGCTGGCGGCGACCCCCACGTGGTGGAGCTGGCCGTCGTCGTGGAGACCGAGCAGGAGCGAGCCGACGCCCTTACCGTCCTTGTGCCAGCGGAAGCCTGCGACCACGGCATCCGCGGTTCGCACGTGCTTCACCTTGAGCTGCGAGCGCTTGTTCTCCAGGTAGGGCTCGTCGGTCGGCTTGGCGATCAGCCCGTCGAGGCCGGCACCCTCGAAGCGCACGAACCAGTCGGCGGCGACCGCGTGGTCGGTGGTGGTGGCGGTGAGGTGGAGGGGCGCCTCGAGCCCGGTGAAGTGCTCCTCGAGCAGGGCACGGCGTTCGGCGAAGGCGCGCTCCCGCAGATCGTCGTCCCCCAGGGCGAGCAGGTCGAAGGCCACGAAGCTGGCCGGCGTCGTCTCGGCCAGCATCGTCACCCGGCTCTCGGCCGGATGGATGCGCTGCTGCAGGGTGTCGAACTGCAGCTTGTCGTCGCCGACCACGATCAGCTCGCCGTCGACCAC
>JAWSVN010000291.1:0-1899 GCA_033851875.1 Acidimicrobiales bacterium | reverse complement strand
GTGTCGGAGGGGGGACTTGAACCCCCACGATCTTTCGATCACTAGCCCCTCAAGCTAGCGCGTCTGCCAATTCCGCCACTCCGACTGGGTGGGCTCGATGATCTTAACGGCTCGGGGCCGAGTTCAAACGTCTGATCCGGGTCTCATCCCAGGTCGAGCGAGCCGTCGGCCCGCACGGGCACCTCGACGTCGCCGTCGACCTGCACCGAGTGAGCCTCGCTCACCGAGAGCGGCAGGATCACCGCCTCGGCCAGCATCACCCGCTGCGCCTCGTGCAGCAGTTCCCAGCGCTCGGCGTCATCGGCCCGCAGCGCCGCTCGCAGCAACAACGTCTCCGCCTCGGGCGTGCTCGCCCCGACCAGGTTCAACGGACTGCCCGACGACAACAGCGCCGGCACGACCGCATCGGCGCTCCCCGCCAACGCCGCCCAGCCAGCCAACACCAGGTCGACCTCGCCGGCGTCCATCGCCGCCACCAACTCGGCCGACGTCAGCAGCCGCACCTCGACGGCCGCTCCGGCCGCCTCGAGATCGACCACGGCCTTGGCCACGATTTCGCCCTGCGACTCGCTCACATACCCGACCGACAGGGCCCTGGGCACGCCGTCGACCTCGAGCGCCACCCCGGGCGTCCCATCACACACCACCGCACACGCGTCGGCCACATGCCCGGCCATCGCCGGGCCGACCACGCCATCGGCGGCCACCGAGCCGTCGGGCATCACCGACGGGCGATCCAGCGCCCCGACGACCGCCTGACGGGTCGCCAGATCGGCCATCGCACCGGCCCGAGAGTTCAACACCCAGAACGTCGACACGCTCGACGCCGACAACGCCTCGGTGTCGTCGACGAAGTCGACCGTCACCGACTGCACCTGGTCGCCACTCTCGAGCGCCGCGAGATCGAAGCCGTCGTCGCGCTCGGTCACGGCGAACGCACCGGTGGCGGCGCCGTCGGCGCCGACCACGGAGTAGGCGACACCGCTCAACAACCACGCCAACCCGGCGTCGGCCCGGGTGAGCTGGAAGACCACATCGTCACCCTCGGCGCTGACCGCCGACACATGGGCCAACATCGCCGCCGGCAGGGTCGCTCGTTCGCCGATCAGCGCCGTGTAGTGATCGGCCACCGCGTCGGCCGAGATCCGGCTGGTGTCGATGGCGAAACGCCAACGGGTCCCGCCCTCCTCGGGCGCCCACGAGCGGGCCAGGGCCCCTCGCAACGTCTGCGACGAGGCGTCGGCCTCGACGAGGCCGTCGTAAAGCAGATCGGCCACCACGACACCCTCGACGTCGACGGGACGCACCAACTGGGGCGTCCAGGTGTCGGGGCGACGCAATTCGATGCGCAGCTCGCTCGGCAGGCCAGGCTCGAGAGCGGCGGTCGTCGACGTCGTGTCGTCGACCAGGGCCAAGTCGTCGGGCATCGGCGCCACCTCGTCAGCGCCGCCTCCGGAGCAGGCCGTGAGGGCCAGCGAGGCGGCGGCCACGACACGCGGCCATCGTCCCGAGGGTCGACGGAGCGTGGGGCGCGCGGATGCCATACCCCTTCAGATCGGCCGCGAGGCCGATTCGATGAGTCAGGCGGTGCGGCGAGAGCCAGGCGGTACAGCGCCAGCCAGGGCCCGGCGTCGGCTCAGCTGTCGAGGGCGAACGCCAGGGCGACGGTGAGGAAGGCGAACAGCAACGAGAACACGACCGTCAGCCGGTCGAGGTTGCGTTCCATCGTGGTCGACCCGGCCGCTGCGGCACCGAGGCCCCCGCCGAACATGTCGGACAGGCCCCCGCCACGGCCGCTGTGGAGCAGCACGAGGACGAGGGTGATCAGTCCGATGACGACGTAGAGGATTCCGAGGGCGATGGCCATCTGGGGTGTACTCCGGGAAGCGAACGAGCGAC
>JAWSVN010000157.1:0-9194 GCA_033851875.1 Acidimicrobiales bacterium | reverse complement strand
ACCTCGAAGGTCCAGCGGGCGATGCCTCCCCGTGGCTTCTTGGCCTGCTTCGGGTCGGGACGGAGCCGCCCGCCCTGCATCAGGTGGACGACGTGGGTGAGCGGTTCACCCTCGGCCGGATCGTCGAAGCGAAGCTTCAGCAGCTTGCCCCGCCGACCGACGCCGGTGAGGGTGCGGCCGACCGCCGCCTCGGCCGGCGGCGAGAACGTCTTGATCGACGCGAAGTTGAGGAGACGGAACCCGCCGAGGGTCGCCCCGGTGAGGGCGTCGCTCATCCGTTCGGCGTGGGCCTGCACCTCGGGCATCTCCGGCATCGCACCACTGTGCCAGGAACGAGCGACCGGGTCACGGCGCCAGCTCGCCCGATGCTCGGGCCGCCTGCCGGCCGTCAGTAGTCGGTGCGAGACCGGAGCTCGGCGAGGAGATCGTCGAGACCGGCGAGCAGCGAACCATGGCCGAGGAGCACGCCCGCGTCGCCCTCGAGGCTGATGCGTCCGTCGAGCAGGGCGCGCTGGGCGCTCTCGGCACCGGTCGCCACCGACACCGCGAGGTCGTAGGGCAGTCGGAGCAGCAACGGCGAGTCGCCGGTCCACGCCTCGTAGGCCACCCGATCCGGGCCGAGCACGAGGTCGTAGGACCGGTCACCGTCGGGCGCCTCGGTGACGGCGAACCCGATGCGCACGTCGTCGTCGAGGGCCGGCGCCGTGGCCACCGCGTCGCTGGCCGCCCGCAACCACTCGGGCGACAGGTAGGCGATGCGATCACTCATGTTCCGGCTCCTCGGGCTCGGGCCACCGCGTCGACGATCGCGTCGTGCTCGGTCAGCTCCTCGGTCATCGGAGCCAGGATGTGGCGTTCGGCGACGGATCGCACCCCGTCGGCCGCATCGCGGCGAGTCGTCGCCGCCCGCCGTTTCGCACCGACCCCGATGAAGGGCCGGGCCAACAACGCCACCAGCAGCCCGAGCACGATCCCGCCGACGAACAACGCCGTCGGCACCGGCACCCCCTCCACGTCCGGGGTCGGCAACGATGGCAGCTGCATCCACTCGACGACGAACATCGCCGTCAGCCAGCCGAACCCGACCACCGCCGCCACTGCGGCCAGGATCTGGAGGGCGCCGAACACCGACCACCAGCGGGGCCGGCTCGCCGCACGCGTCCGGGTGGCGTCGGCGACCGCCCGGTCGAGTTCGAGCGCCAATCCCTCGGGGTCGTGCATCGCCGCGGCGCGCACCAGTTCGGGCCACGGCGGCGACAGCGAGGCGGTGGCGCGGTCGGCGGCGTCGCGGGCCACGGCGTCGAGGCGAGCGGACGTGGCGCCGGTCGGACCCGGCAGCGACGACCGACCGGTGGAACCGGCGTCGAGGTGGAGGCGACGCAACGGGTGCGGTCGCAGACTCGACGCCCAGCGGGTGAACGGCCACCCGGTGGCCCGCTTGGCGTCGCGCCGATACCCGGCGGCTGCGGCCTCGGCCACCGGCTCGATCCCGGCGGCAGCGACGAGCCCGTCGGCAAGGTCGGCCTCGAGACCCTTCGGCAGCTTGTCGGCGACGGTGCGATCGTCGAGATCGGCCGCCAGCTCGTCGACGGCCGCCGACAGGTCTGCCTCGAGCCGCTGCAGCACTCGGTCCTTGGCGGCGACTGCGTCGACCAGGGAGCTGCGCAGCTCGTCGAGGCCGGCGCCGGTCGTCGCCGACACGCCGAGCACGGGCACCGAGGCGAGACCCCCGTCGGCCAGGAGCCGACGGAGGTCGGAGATGCAGGCGGCCGCGTCGTCCGGGGTCAGCCGGTCGACCTTGTTGAGCACCACCACCATCACCGCCTCGTGGGCCCCGAGGAACCGGAGGTAGTGGTGGAGGGCCTCGTCGGCGTACTTCTCGGGGTCGGTCACCCACACCATCAGGTCGGTGTGTTCGGCGATCCGTTCCATCTCGAGCCGGTGGGCGACGGCGACCGAGTCGTGGTCGGGCACGTCGAGCAACACGAGTCCGTCGAGGGGGGTGGTCGACCCGACCTGATGACGGTTGGGGACCTCGAGCCAGTCGAGCAGGGCCGAGGGGTCGTCGTCGCCCCACAGCAGACCGAGGGAGCTCGACGTGGTCGGTCGCCTCACGCCGGTGGTGGCCACCTCGGTGTTGCTGAGGGCGTTGACCAGCGACGACTTGCCCGAGCCGGTGGCGCCCAGCATGGCGGCGACCGTGTGGGCCGTGCCGTGCACGAGTCGTTCGTCGGCCTTGAGCCCGACGTGGCGGGCGAAGGCCAGAGCGTCGGGGTCGAGCCGTCCCTCGCCTCGTTCGACCAGTTCGGCGAGCGCCCGAAGCCGTTCGTTCAGGGGCGGTTCGCCCCGGCGACGCCGCCCGATCACGGCTGCGCCCGTCGCCAGTCGGCGATCGCCGACTCGAGGGTGTCGGCGGTCTCCGGCGGGGTGACCGTCGACCACAGGCGACTGCGGAACCGGTTGGCGTCGGTGTCGAGCAGCCGTTCGATGCGATCCGACAGCAGCTGGCGGGCCTTCGTGGCGAGGTCGCGCACGGCCTGTTCGCCGAACAAGGCGGTCAACAGCGTCTGCGACACCGCCGCGGTGCCCGACGCCACGGCCACCTCACCGCCGGTGAGGCCGCCGGTCTGGCTGAACACGACGATCATCAGTGCCACGCCGACGCTGTTGACCCCGAACGCCAGGACTCGCGCCACCGAGCGCTTGCCGGCGCCTCGTTCGCCCACCAGCGACAGCAGCTCGTCCTGCCAGGCGGTGATCTCACGGGGGAGCTCGCTGCGGACCTCGGGGGCCATCCGTTCCAGACGCTGCGGGATCTGACCGTCGGCGTCGCGCAACACCTGCGACCCGCCCGGCAGCGCCTGCCAGCGCTGCACGGTTCGCAACGCGGCGGCGTCGGCGTGGTCGACGAGGAGCTGTTCGAGGGTCGACGTGATCTCGCCCTGCACGCTCGCGGCCTGGGCGGTGCGGCCCCGCAGGAAGCTACCGAGGCGGTCGCGGAGTCGGCTGATGCGGCTCTGTAGGGCCCGCATCAGCTCGGCGGTGCCGATCAGTTCCTGCCAGCGGTCGAGCACCTCGGCCCGCAACAAGGTGCCGCCCGAGAGGTCGTCGGCGATCGCGGCCCTGGCCTCGTCGTAGGTGCGTTCGAGGGAGGCCCGAAGCTCGCCGGCGGTGGCGTCCTGGGCCCGGAGCGCGGCCAGCACGGTCTGGGCTCGGCCCTCGACGCTGGCCAAGGCGCCCTGCAGGGTCGACCGCACGACCTCGGCCCGAGCCTCGGCGTCGCTGGCGAGACCATCGAGGTGGTCGGCCAGGGGGTCGACGCTGCCGGCGGGAAGCGCGCTGTCGACGACGTCGCCGGGGTCGATCTCGTCGAAGGCGAACAGGCGCACGTCGTGGAGGCCCCGGCCCTCGAGCATCTCGGCCAGGTGGGGCACGATCTGGTCGGCGGCGCCCTCGGGCACCCGATTGATGACGACCGACAGCTGGGTGCCGCGCGCCTGGGCTCGCTCGAGGAACTCCCACGGCACGGCGTCGGCGTAGCGGACGGCGGTGGTGACGAACAGCCACAGGTCGGCGGCCGCCAGCAGCTGGGTGGCGAGGTCGCGGTTGGCCGACTCGATCGAGTCGATGTCGGGGGCGTCGATGATGGCCAGGCCCGGCGTCATCGTGTCGACCGGGACGATCTTGAGGACGGCCCCGGTCGGGGTGCCGTCGCCGGTGTGGCGGGCGAGTTCGGGCAACAGGTCGGCGCCGGTGAACCACGCGGCGTCGTCGGGGTGACACAGCAGGACGGGTGCCCGGGTGGTGGGGCGCAGCACCCCGCTCGGCGAGACGGGTGCACCGGCGATCGTGTTGGTGATCGTCGACTTGCCCGACCCGGTCGACCCGCCGAGCACGGCGAGCAGGGGAGCGTCGAGCCGCTGGAGGCGGGGGATCAGGTAGTCGTCGATCTGGTCGCGCAGTTCGACCCGAGCGGCCCGTCCGGGGGCGACGTCGGGGAGGTCGAGGGTGAGCTCGGCCGCGCCGAGGGCACCCCGCAACGACTCGAGGGCCGTCACGATGGTGGTCGGGTCGCCGAGCGCCGAGGTGGCGCTGGATGACGGAGGGTCGGAGGGAGGGGGCGTCGCCGCGGTCATGTCAGGGGCGATGGTAGGCGCCCTACCCTCGGGTGATGGGGTCTGGGGTGCCGGAGACGTGGGAACGACGGCGTGACGTCGGCCCCGGCGAGCGCGATGCCCAACGACTCGACGTGGTCGGTCGGAACACCGACCGCGTCGGCGACGGCACCGACAACACCGGCGATACCGCCGCGGCGATCGGCCTCAGTCTCGAGATCTCGTTCGGCGTCGACCGGGCGACGATGGTCGGGGTCGTGCTCGAGCCGGGTCGGCGGGCTGTCGGCCTCGTCGAGTCGGAGTTGCGGGTGCCGAAGGCGACCCCGAACAAGCCGCGATCGAGCCGCCACTGGGAGGTGCGGGGCCACGGTCTGTGGGCCGACCACGTGGTCGAGCAGCCCCTCGTCCACTGGAGCTGCGGCCTCGAGGCCTTCGCCCTCGCCGTCGACGAACCCGACGAGCTGGTTCGCACTGGCATCGGCCACCGGGTACCGCTCGGCTGGGAGCTCGAGTTCGAGGCCGGCGGCGAAGCGATCGAGCTCGGCGCGGCGTCGTCGAGCGGCCGAGAGGTCGAGGGGTTCCGGCAGATGGGTCGGGTCCACGGCATCGTGATGGACGAGCGGGGCGAGTGGCCGTTCGAAGGGCTCGGGCTCCGGACGCGCTGGTGGGGAGCGACCTCACCGAGCTTCGTCGGTGCGTCGCCCCCCACCTGGGAGGAGACTCCGGCGCCGGGGGCGGCGCTCGATCTCGTGGTCGACGGCGTGCGCTGGAACTACCGCCTCGACGACGGCAACCTCGTCGTCCGCAACGACGCCTAACCCACGACGCCGCCGTCGTTGCGAGTGATGGCCACGACGGCGGGGCGGGGACGGGCGGCGCTCGGGCCCTCGGGCCAGGTGCTGCCGGCGGTCGGCTCCTCGGGGGTGCCGCTGTCGCCGGGGTGCTGGATCGACACGAACATCGTCGTGCCGTCCGGCGTCTTGGCCGCGCCGGTCACCTCGCAGTCGGCCGGGCCGACGAGGAAGCGACGCAGTTCGCCGGTCGTCGGGTCGGCGGCCAGCATCTGGTTGTGGCTGCCGTCGGGCTGGGAGCCGTCGGTCTGGATCCACAGGCGACCGTCGCCGTCGGCGAACAGGCCGTCGGGGGAGCCGAAGACGTCCTCGGCGTCGATCGTCGAGCCGTCGGTCCCGTCGCCGGCGCCGGCGAGCAGGAAGTGGTCCCAGGTGAACGTCTTGGCGCCGTAGCTCTCGTAGCCCTCGGCGATGTGGACGATGTGGCCGAAGGCGTTGTCGACCCGGGGATTGGCGGCGTTGGCCTCTTCGCGCCGGGTGTTGTTGGTGCAGGCGATGTAGACGTCGCCGCCCGGAAGCACGGCGATCCACTCGGGGCGGTCCATCGGCGTGGCCCCCACCTGGTCGGCGGCCATGCGGGCCTTCACCAGCACGTCGGCGTGGCTGTGGAACCCGTTCTCGGGGGTGAGGCCGTTCCACCACCACTGCAGACGGACCCAACGGCCGGTGCCGTCGTCGTCGAACTGGGCGACGTAGAGCCGCCCGCTCTCGAGCGGGCTCTTGCCGGCGGCGACGGCGTCGCGCCACGGATGCGAGCTGATGAACTTGTAGACGTAGTCGAAGCGCTGGTCGTCGCCCATGTAGACCACGGCGTGGCCCTTGGAGTCCTCGGCGACCACGGCGGCCTCGTGCTTGAAGCGCCCGAGGCAGGTGTGCTTCATCGGCGTGGAGGTCGGGTCGTAGGGGTCGATCTCGACGATCCAGCCGAACGTGTTGGGACGGTTCGGGTCGAGGTCGGCCCGCCACGCGTCGTCGGTGGTCGCCCACTGGTAGCCGAAGCCCTGACCGCCCACGCCGTAACGCTCGTTGCTGGCGGCCTGGTCGTCGCTGATCCCCTCCGCGCCGCCGTCGGTCTCCTCCCAGAAGTAGCCGTTGAAGTTCTCCTCGCAGGTGAGGAGGGTGCCCCACGGGGTGGTGCCGTTGCCGCAGTTGTTGACGGTGCCGACCGGGTGCATGCCCGTCGCATCGTCGTTGGTGATGAGGAGATCGTCGCCGCCGGCCCAGCCGGTGAAACGCATCGGCGTGTTGGGGGTGATGCGGCGGGCGTGGCCGGTGTCGACCACGTGCCAGCCGTCGTCGCCCTTCTCCACCGACACGATGGCGACACCGTGGGCGGCCTGCTCCTTGCGGGTCTTCTCCGCCGTCCAGTTCTCGCCACCGTCGGGAAAGAGGAGATGGCCGTTGGTGTACTCCTGGTTGACGCCGAGGATGCCGAGCGTCGACGAGCCGTCGATCGGGAAGAACTGCACCCCGTCGTGGCCCATGCCCATCTGCTGTTCCTGCTCGTCCGCCGAGTTCGAGGCGTCGCCCCGGAAGGCGGGGCCGCCGGGCACGATCGGGTCGCCCCACGGCACGATGGCCTGGGCCGAGTAGCCGGTCGGCACCGTCACGGCGTCGGTGGTGTTGGTCGGGATCGGCTTGAACGACAGCAGGGGGTCGGGGCTCGCCGGCCCCGGCACGTAGGACGTGGGGTGGGGACCCTCCGCCGCGGCGAGGGTCGGTCGAGCGATGAACGCTGCTGCGCCGATCATGCCGCCCTTCAGCAGCCGGCGCCGGGCCAGGCGGGCATCGGCCACCTCGGCGAAGGTCCGGTTGCCCGAACGGTTGGTGATCTTGTGGTCTCCGTCGTCGATCATGAGCGGCATCTCACCAAGCCCGGGTGGCGCTCGGGTTGCCGGTCGGATGACCCGTCGATGGCGCTTCGGTGAACGCCGCGAACGTGTCACCTCGCGTGACCGAAGCCCACCGGTTGCGGCGGCCGAGTCGGGCTCTCGTTGGCGGTAGGTTCGGGATCACGTACGACCCCGCCTGGAGGCGACCATGACCGAACTCCCCAGCACCAACGAACCGCGGAACGATTTTGCTCCCGGCGTGTTGGCCGGCGCCGAGGTGAAGGAGGTCTACGCCCTCGCCAAGGCCAAGGGCTTCGCCCTTCCCGCCGCCAACTGCATCGGCTCCAACTCGATGAACGCCGTCATGGAGACCGCCGCCGCCCTCAATTCGCCGGTCGTGATCCAGTTCTCCAACTCCGGTGGCGCCTTCGTGGCCGGCAAGGGCATCGGTGTCGAGAGCCACCAGGCGTCGGTGCTCGGCTCGCTCGCCGGTGCCGATCACGTCAACCGGCTCGCCGAGCACTACGGCGCCCGCGTCATCCTCCACACCGACCACTGCGCCAAGAAGCTCCTGCCGTGGGTCGACGGCCTGCTCGACGCCGGCGAGAAGCACCACGCCGCCACCGGCAAGCCGCTGTTCAGCTCCCACATGCTCGACCTCTCAGAGGAGCCCCTCGAGGAGAACGTCGAGATCTGCAAGCGGTACCTCGAGCGCATGGCCGCCATCGACATGACCCTCGAGATGGAGCTCGGCATCACCGGCGGTGAGGAGGACGGCGTCGACAACTCCGACGCGGACGAGAGCGACCTCTACACCAAGCCCGAAGAGGTGGCCTACGTGTACGAGGAGCTGATGAAGGTCAGCCCCAACTTCACGATCGCCGCCGCCTTCGGCAACGTGCACGGTGTCTACAAGCCCGGCAACGTCAAGCTCACCCCGACGATCCTGCGCGACTCCCAGGCCCACATCGAAGAGAAGTACGGCACCGACGCCAAGCCGGTCGACTTCGTGTTCCACGGCGGTTCGGGTTCGTCGGCCGAGGAGATCGCCGAGGCCATCTCCTACGGCGTGGTGAAGATGAACATCGACACCGACCTGCAGTGGGCGTTCTGGGACGGCGTGCGCGGCTACGAGGCCGACAAGCACGACTACCTCCAGGGCCAGATCGGCAACCCCGACGGCGACGACAAGCCCAACAAGAAGCAGTACGACCCCCGCGTGTGGCTGCGCGCGGGCGAGCAGAGTTTCGTCGAGCGCCTCAAGCAGGCCTTCGCCGAGCTCAACAACGTCGACACCCTCGCCTGAGGGGCGGGGCCGGTCGGCCCGGCCAGGTCAGCCGGGGGTGACGACGTCGAGCACGGGCTCGGTGTCGTCGTCCTCGGCGAACCGGACGACCACGAGGGTGAGGGCGGCGGCCACCGCGGCGAGGGCGAGGCCCCCGAGGGCTTGGCCGCCGTCGGGCAGGTGCATGGCGGTGCCGTCGACCACCTCGGCCGCCTCGTCACTCACCACGCCGACCCCGTGGGGCCAAGGCCACAGCACCCGGATCGAGCCGACCATCAGGCCGAGCAGGGCGGCGAGCACGGTCTGCTCGTGGTGGGCGAGCAGCCAGTTGAGCAGCGACGAGAACGCACCGAGGCCGATCGTGGCGCCGACCAGGAACACGGCCAGCTCGCCGATCGAGCCGCCGAGCACCGCGGCGTACATGCCGAACATCAGCATGATGAACGAGCCGGAGATGCCGGGCAGGATCATGGCGCAGATGGCGATGGCGCCGGTGGCGAAGAAGAGGGGGAGCGATGGGTCGTCGATCGTGCCCGCCTTGAGGCCGAGCAGGAAGAACGCGGCGACGGCCACGGCGGCGAGCACCCCGAGACGCAGCGCGTCGCGGGTGGTGATCGAGCGCCACACCAACACACACGAGGCGGCGACCAGTCCGCAGAACACGGCGGCGATGCCCTCGGGGCGGTCGTGGAGCAGGTCCTTCATCGGGTGACGCAGCAGAGCGAAGGCGACGAGCACGCCGCCGCCGAGAGGGAGCAGGAACAGCCACTCGACGGCGATGAGCGATGCCAGCCCGCCCTTGAGGTCGCCGGTGACGAACTGTTTGAGGGCGTGGGCGCCGGCTCGCACGTTGGCGATCAGCTGCTTGTAGATGCCGAGGATCAGGGCGACGGTGCCGCCGGAGACGCCCGGCACGATGTCGGCTGCGCCCATGCAGAAGCCGCGGAAGAACTGGAGAACCGGAGCGGGGATCACGTCGTGTGACGGTACTCGCTCCGGTTCTGCAGTTGGATGAGAGGTTGTCGGGAGTCGGCTGGGGCGGTCGCCCCGAACCGAACGGCCCAGCCAGCGCTCGGTCTCGCGTCGTCCGGTCAGTTGGTGCCGGTGAGGG
>JAWSVN010000156.1:22651-37695 GCA_033851875.1 Acidimicrobiales bacterium | reverse complement strand
CGTAGAGCCGTTCGACGCTGCGCGCATCCGGGCCGGTGGTGGCGGCGCCGGCCGGGACGGGGTCGGCGACCGTGACGGCCGTCGTCACCACCGTGGTCATCGAGAGGAGGAGCGCAATGGCGGCGAGCAGGCGGCCGGGCGCGGCGGTCGGGCGGCGGAGAGCAGTCATCACGCAGGGTGTCGGCACGACCGGGGGTGGTCCTTGAGCGGCGCGGCCGTCGCCGGTGGAGCACCTAGCCTGAGTGTTGTGGGCGACGGGTGGTACGAACCGGTGGATCCGCCGGCGGCGATCGGCGCCGTGATCGCCTGCACCTGGCGAGCCCGGCCGACCGGACGCCACCTGCTCACCCCGGACGCCTGCGTCGACATCGTCGTGCTGGAGCCCGCCGACGGTGGACCACCGTCGGCGATCGTTTGCGGCGCTGAGCAACGATCGTGGACGTTCGAACTGCCGCCGGGGACCACCTCGGTCGGTGTCCGGTTCCGCCCCGGTGTCGCGGGCCTCGCCCTCGACCTCGATCTCGGGGAACTCGGCGACGCCCGCATCCCGCTGGCCGACGCGATCGGTCCGGCCGCGCAGCCACTGCTCGACCGCCTCGCCGGCCAGCCGCTCGAGGAACGACGCCGACGACTCGCGACATGGTGCGTCGAGCGGTGGTCGACGCTTCGGCCCGACCCGGCCGCCGAGGCGACGCTCGCCTGGGTGTCGAGCGTGCCGCATCGGTCCCTCGACGGCCTCGACCGCCACCTGGGCATGTCGAGTCGCACGCTGCAGCGTCTCGCTCGTCGCCGCTTCGGCTACCCGCCGTCGACCCTGGCTCGCATCGTCCGGTTCCAACGGTTCTGTGCCGCGGCGTCGACCGCCACCGCCGCCGGCACCCGCCGTCGGCCGTCCCTCGCCGATCTGGCGGCCGCCGCCGGCTACGCCGATCAGGCCCACCTCGGGCGCGACTGTCGGGCGATCACCGGGTCGACCCCGACCGAGTTCCTGGCCGACTACTTCGCCACGTTCCCCGACATGTCCGATCCGTTCAAGACCGCCGGGGATGGCTGATCGACGATGGCCCCATGACCCACGTGCTTTCCACCGACCTCGACGCCATCACCGACCGATACCAACGCGCCGGCGATCGCTTCGCCGACCTGCTCGGCGCCATCGAGGGCGCGACCGCCTGGGGCGCACCGAGCGCGTGTGATGGCTGGACCGTGGCCGACGTGGCGGATCACGTGATCGACACCGAGGCCGACTTCCTCGGCCGCTTCGAGTTCGCACCCGTTCCCGAACTCGACGGCGTCACCGATCGGCGGGCCCGGTTCGCCGCGGTGTGCGCTGCGATGTCGCAGGTGCTGAACGACCACGACCGGGCTGCCGCCACCTACGACGGCATGCTCGGTCCGACGACCTTCGCCGAGACGGTCGACGGGTTCTACACCCTCGACCTGGTCGTGCATCGTTGGGACATCGCTGGCCCCACCGGGCTCGCCGACCACGCCCGGCTCGAGGCCGACGAGATGGCTGCCGTGCGAGCATCGCTCGGTTCGATCGACCCGGAGATGCTGCGGATGCCGGGCCTGTTCGGCCCCGAACGCGACGCGGCGCCCGACGCCGACGAGCAGGAGCGGTTCCTCGCCTGGATCGGCCGCGGCTGAGCCCAGGACCGAGCTCAGGGCTGAGTTCAGGGGCGCGGCTCGCGGGGGAGTCCGAGGACTCGCTCGCCGATGATGTTGCGCTGGATCTCGCTCGACCCGCCGGCGATCTTCATGCCTGGCGCGTAGAGGAAGCGGTCGGCCCGGTCGCCGGCCAGCATCCCGTCGGCGCCGAGCAAGGTGAGTTCGATGCCGGCGGCGTCGAACTCGAGCTCGGTGCGCAGCAGTTTCGCCGCCGACGAGGCCGCCGGGCCGCCGTCCTCGCGCAGCAACATCGTCTTGAGGGCGTGCCCGCGCACCAACAGTTGCAGGATCCGGTCCCGCACGACATCGTCGTTCGACGAGCTGGAATCGAGCAGTCCGGCCAGGCGCTCGAGCCGACGTTCGAGGGTGATCAGACCCGACGACCCGCTCGAGCCGCGCTCGTCGGAGAGCACGTCCATGCCGACCTTCCAGCCGCCGTGCAGCGGACCGAGGAGGGCGTCGCCGGGCATGGTGACGTCGTCGAGGAAGACCTCGCAGAACTCGTCATCGCCGGTCATCTGCACCAGGGGTCGGACGTCGATGCCCTCGAGGTCCATCTCCACACAGAAGAACGAGATGCCGCGGTGCCCCGGCGTGTCGGGGTCGGTGCGGGCCATCAGGATGCCCATCTCGGCGAACTGGCCGTTGGAGCACCACACCTTCTGGCCGTTCACGACGAACGAGTCGCCGTCCGGGCGGGCCGCGGTGGCGAGCGACGCCAGATCGCTGCCGGCGTCGGGCTCGCTGAACAGCTGGCACCACAACACCTCGCCGCTGAGGGTCTTGGGCAGCCAGCGCCGCTTCTGGTCCTCGGTGCCCGCTCGCAGGATCGCCTCGCCGGCGAGCACGATGCCCTGAAGGTTGAGGTAGGGGGCCACCTGGGCTCGGGCGCACTCCTCGTACCAGATCGCGGTGTGGTCCTTCGAGAGGCCCTGCCCGCCGTACTCGGTGGGCCAGTGGAGACCGGCCCAACCCGCCTCTGCCATCTCCTTCTGCCAGCGTCGCCCCTGGTCGTGCAGCGGTGGCGGCAGGATGGCACCGAACGCCGGGCACGCCACCCCTCGCTCCTTTGCGTCGGCAAGGAACTCGATCGTGCGGGAGCGGAATGCTCCGAGTTCGGGTGACAGCAGTTCGGGTGACAGGCCAGCCATGGCTGCATCCTCACAGTTTAGTTGTCGGCCGACAAGTCGATCCGCGAGATCGTCCTTGAGTGAACGGGTTTCTTCCCCCACACTTGTCCGGTGCCATCGTCCAGCCCGACGACCCAAGCCGAGCGCGCCGAGCGTTCGACGCGCGCCATGGTCGATGCTGCGATCGACCTCATCGGCGAGGGCGGCTTGCGGTCGATGACCTTCGTGGCCATCGGCGATCGGGCCGGCTACAGCAGGGGCCTGGTCACGGCACGCTTCGGGTCCAAACAGGGTCTCGTCGACGCGGTCATCCACCGCGTCTGGAACCGGCTGCGCGAGCTTCGAGCGCTTCCCGACACCCATGACGGGTCGGGCCTCGAGAGCATGCGGACGCTGGTCGAGGCCTTGGCCGACCACGCCAAGAACGAACCCGGCGAGCTGCGCGCGCTCTACGTGATGATGTTCGCTGCCATCGCCGAGGACGACGAGGCCCTCGCCGACCGGATGCGTGTGTTCCATGTCGCGATGCGCGAGAGCATCACCATCGCGTTCGAACACGGGGTGGCCGACGGCTCGGTCCGAGCCGGTGTCGACCCGGCTGCGGAGTCGCTGAAGGTCACGGCGACGATTCGGGGCCTGGCCTACCAGTGGCTGCTCGAGCCCGATCGGGTCGACCTGGTCGATGCCCTGCTCGAGCTGTCGAGCGACCTGGAGTCGATCTACCGCCCGTTGCGCGCCGAGCGCCCGGGGGCGTCGTGATGCCTCCCTACGATGCCGACGCTGCGACCGTCGACACGACGCCCGATCCGGGGAGCGAGGCATGGTGGGGCGAGCACGCCGAACGGCTCCGCCGGCGTCGGCCGCGGGCCGGCGGCCTCACCGTCGAAGCGATCGTCGACGCCGCCCTCGACCTCGCCGATTCCGAGGGCCTCGACTCGCTGACCGTGCGGAGTCTCGCCGGCCGGCTCGAGACCTCGAGCGCCTCGCTCTACCGCCACGTGGCGAGCGTCGAGGAGCTCGAGGTGCTGATGGTCGACCGGGTGCTGGGCGAGGTGCGCGCGCCGGCGCCGAACGCCAAGGGCGTCGATCGGATCCTCCATCAGAGTCGGGAGTTCCGGGCCGTGCTGCTCCGTCACCCCGGGGTGGTGCCGGCGTTGCGGTCGGCCCCGCTGCTCGGACCCAATGGCGTGGCGTCGGCTCGGGTGGGGTTCGGCAACTTCCTCGACGCCGGGCTGCAAGGTGTGGAGGCCGCCGCCGCCTACGTCGCCCTCGTCGACTACGTGCTCGGCATCGTCTTCTTCGACAGCGGTGGCTCGTCGATCCGGGGCCGGGTCCAGTTCGACGATCCGAGCGACATCTTCGGCTCGCATCGGGCCGACTTCGCCGCTCTCGACTCCGACACGGTGTTCGAGTTCGGACTCCGCACCTTCCTGCGCGGCCTCGGGCTCACCGTCGCCTGAGCCGACCCGTCGCCCCAGCGGTCAGACCGCTCGTCACCGCAAGAGGGCGCCGACAGCCCGCCACAGCTCGGCGCGCTGACGTCGTCGGTCGAACGACGGATCGATCAGGGCCCGATGTCGGAGGCCCTCGGTGACGGCGACGAGCAGGTCGGCCGCCCTCTCGGGGTCGGCACCGATGGCGAACCCCTTCTCCACCTGCGCCCGTCGAATCGCACGGGTCACGGTCGAGCGCCACGCCTCGTGATGCCGAGCCAGAGCGGAGCGCACCTCGTCGGACGCCAGGGTCTCGGCCAGGAAGGCGAGCGTGACGCGGGCGACGCCGAGGCGGCGCCGGTCGAGGGGCAGGAGCTCTTCGAGGCAGGCCCGTAGCGCGACGGTGGCGTCCGGGCCGGCCGCCGCTTCGGTCAGCCGTGCGTTGACCTCGGCCATGGCGACGGTGAAGGTGCTTTCGAGAAGGGCGTCCTTGTTGGTGAAGTAGTGTCCGAGCACGCCGCGTGACCAGCCCGACGCCTGCGACACGGTCGTCATCGTCACGCCGTCGATACCGTCGGCCGCCACCAGGTCGAGCGTTGAGCGGGCGATCTCGCGGCGTCGCTGCTCGTGGTCGACGATCTTGGGCACCCGCTCACTCTATGCTCCCCATCGCCGAGGTTTCGGGGACCGGTGGGGCGGGTACATCCGGCCTCATGCACACCACCGACCCCTTCGACCCCGCATTCCGCATCGCACTCCTCGGCGGCATGCATCAGCCGGTGCTGCTCGCTGCAGGTGCGCTCGGCACCTCGACGTTGATCCTGCTGGCGTTCGGCCTCGGCTCCTTGCTCGTCGCCCTCGGCGTCCTCGGTTTCGCTGGCCTGTCGCTCTACTCCCTCGCCCGCATGGAGGTCGAGCTCCACGAGCGTCGCAGTCGCCGGACCCTGGCCGACCACGCCCAGGACCTGGTGGCCCGTCGCCGTCGCCGCAGCGAGCTGGCCTCCCGCCGGGTCCATCCGACGGCCGGCCGGCCCGAGGCTCACGGCGGCGCCGACGACGGCGAGCCCGAACCGATCGCCGCCTGATCGACCCAGGCGTCCAGGTCGCCCTTGCGGCGCAGGGCGGCGTCGGTCTCGCCCACCTTGAGTTCGGCGGCGGTATAGACCGCCGGCCGCTCGTCGCTGCCGTGGACGGTCAGCGTCTCGTGGGCCCACGGCGGCACGGCGTCGCCGAAGCGGTCGATGCCGCCGACCTACACCTCGAGGCTCAGCCCGCGGCGGCTCAGTGATCGTTCGACGTCGGCCAGACCCTCGAATACGGCGGCGACGGGCAGACCGAGTTCGTTGCCTCGGCGGATCGCCTGCTCCAGCGCGGGGTTGTCGACCGCTCGCTGGGAGCGGTGCATCCAGTAGACGACGAGGTCGCCACCGGTGCGAGCGTCGTCCCGTGAGCGACGGACGCGAATACGGTCGGGGTGCACGATCGACGTGGCCATGGTCGTTCGGTGTTGCCCGGTCCCGCGTCGCTCAACCCTCCCAAGGGCTCGGCTGAAGGTTTGTGATCTCGTCGGCCGGGAATCTCAAGGCGTATGAACACCATCGAATCCACCCTCGCCGACGTCCTGGCTCCCGACGAGCCGAGCCGCACCGATCAGATCACCGACAAGGTGGCCGACATGGTGCTCGACCACTCCAAGGAGTTCGCCACCTCGGTGGTCCTCCCGGCCGCCAAGTACACGCTCTCGGCCAAGCTGTTCCGCAACCGTCGCCGGATCGGCGCCTCGACGATCGTGGCCATCGGCGTGATCGGCGTCGCTGTCTACGCCTGGCGCAAGCGTCCCTGGGCCAGCGACGACGGTGGTGAGGCCGACATCCTGGCCGACATCCCGACCATCGAGGATCGCCAGGCCGCCTGACCGGCCCGTCTCGTAGCTACGCAGCGCCCACGTCCCGGAGGTTCGCCTCCGGGACGTTTCGCGTTGCGGCTCGGATCTCGCCGACCGCCGCCGTGATCATCGCCGCCAACGGGACGGCGACGAGGGCGCCGACCAGTCCGGCGACGACGCCGCCGGCGGCGAGGACGACGAGGATGACGGCAGGATGCAGCCCGACCTGGGGGCCGACGACGGCGGGCAGGATCAGGTTGCCCTCGAGCTGCTGGATGGCGAGCGTCGCCACCCCGGTGAGGATCGCCGCCTCGGGGCCGACGGTCACCATCGCCACCACCACCGACAGCAGGCCGATCGAGGTGGCGCCGACGATCGGCACGAAGCTGGCGAAGAAGGTGAGGATGGCGAGGGGGAGGGCGAGTGGCACGCCGAGGAGCCACAGTGCGAGGCCGATGCCGATGCCGTCCATCACCCCGGCGATGGCCACCCCGCGGGCGTAGCCACTCAGGGCCGAGAAGGCGGCACCGCCGGCGCGGTGGATGACCGGCTGTCGCTCGGGCCGCGCGGCGCGCACGACCCCGTGCCACAGGCGCTCGCCGTCACGCACGAAGAAGTAGACGAGGATCGTGGTGAGGAGGAGGGCGCCGAGCACCTCGCCGACGAGCCGGGCCCGGTCGATGTCGATGCTGAGGAGCCCCGAGGCGAGCGCGTCCTCGGCCCGATCGCTGAGGCCGGCGACCTCGGTCTGACTGAGGCCGGCGGGGCCGTCGATCAGCCATCGTTCGATCTCGCTGCGGGTGGCCGCCCAGTCGGTGTCGTTGGCGAGCTGATCGACGATGCCGTACGAGGCCAGGCCGACGACGCCGACGACGGAACCGACAGCGAGCAGCATCAGGGCACCGACGGCGACGGCATCGGGCAGGCCGATCGCGCAGAGGCGCCGCCGCAGTGGCCACAGCAGGGCCGAGAACACGAGGGCGAACAGCAGCGGCACGGTGACGAGGCGGAGGGTGCTCAGGGCTCGCGCGATCACGTAGAGAGCGATCACGGCGACCCCGACCCGCCAGGCCCAGCCGGCCATCAGGTCGAGCCAGGCGGGCACCGCCCAGCGCTGGCGAGGGTCGTCGAGACGGCTTGGAGACGATGCGCGCACGGCCGGGTCGTTCCCGGCGGCGCCCGACTCGAAACGCGTTGGAGCAGCCGCTCAGTCGGTGGTGATCAACAGCTCGCTGGTGCCGGTGAGGTCCAGCACTCGCTGGACCGGTTGCGACGCCCGCACGATTCGAACACCGCCGCCGAGCTTGTCGTGGTGCCGTCGCCGCTCGAGGAGGAGGCTGAGCCCGGAAGAGTCGAGGAAGCCGAGGCCGTCGAGGTCGAGAGCGAGCCGTCGATTGGTCAGACCGCCGAGTGTCTCGCGCAGCTGCGCGCACGTATCGGCGTCGAGGTCGCCGGTGACGATGACGAGATCTTCCTCGTCGCACGACACCACATCGATGTTGAGCGATTGTTCGATCATGGCGTCTTCACTCTCGGAATCCGGGCGGTTGGCGTCGGCTGGTCATCGCGTTCGGGCGAACCCGATCCCCACGACGAGTGCGTCGTCGTCCCTTGACCGTGCATCGAGCATGGCACGCACGTCGTCGATGATGCGACCCGGGCTGCAATCGTCGATCTCGTGGAGCAGGGCCTGGAGGGCGTCGTAGCCGTCGTCGACCGACACCCCTCGCTCCTCGACGACCCCGTCGGTGAACACGACCAGGTGCTCGCCCTCGGCGAGGCGATCGTGGGTCGGCGTGCAGATCGCCGGCAGTCCGAAGCCCATCGGCGGACACGGCCGAACGTCGACCAGCCGGGAGTCGCAGTCGGGGCCGACGACCACTGGCGGGAGGTGGCCGGCGCTGAAGAAGCGACAGTCGCCGGTCGAGGGCTCGATCTCGATGAGGAGGACCGTGCCCTTGGGTTCGGCGGGATGGTCGTCGAGCACCTCGGCCAGGACTCGCAAGGCGTCCTCGACCGGTGTGCCGCTCAGCAGCAGCGCCCGCAGGCTGTGGCGGAAAACGGCCGAACGGGCACCGGCGGCGGCACCGTGCCCCACCACATCACCGATCACGAAGATCTGTCGGGGTCCGTCGTCGGTGTCGATCGGGTAGCCGTCGAACCAGTCGCCTCCCGCGATCGTGGCACCCTCGGCGACGAGCAGCGTCCGCTCGGTGAGGATGCCATCGAGCATCGTGACGCGCGGGAGGAGGGCGTCCTGCAGGGTGTCGGCGATCGAGCGGTGGAGGTGCAGGGCCTCGACCCGGGCGAGGCTGAGCGCCGTGACGCTGGTGAACGCCGTCACCGCTCCCCGTCGACGCTCCTCGTCGAGCGATCCGCTCGGTGCGGTGAAGGCGAGGGCGCCGGCGAGGTCGACGACGCGGAACGGCACCACCCCGAGGTCGACGGCGTCGGCGCCCCCGTCCAGTGCCGGGCCCGCCAACCCGCCGAACGTGGGTTCGGCGTCGGCATCCAGCGAACGGATCGCCCCCTCGAGCTCGTCGAGGTGGCGCTCGCCGGCCTCGTGATGGTGACCTCGGCCGGCGCCCGTGCGACGCCATTCGAGGCGCACCGAGTCGGCGCCGAACGCTCGTCGGGCGCCCATCTCGGCGATGGTCGCCACCTGATCGGGCGTCTCGGCCTGACCGAGCGCCAGTGAGTAGCGGACCAGTTCGACCGCTTCGTCGTTGGCCCGGTCGAGGTCGTCGATCAGCTCGGCGATCCGCAGGTACGACGCCACCGTTGCCACCAGCACCTCGGGCTCGACCGGGTCGGTCAGGTAGCCGTCGGCTCCCGAGTCGAGGCCGAGCGCCTGCTCGGCGGCCGACACCGACACCGTCGACCACAGGATGATCGGCACCTGGACGCGGTCGGGGTCCTGCTTCCACCGGTTCGACAGCTCGACCCCGTTGCCGTCGGGCAGGTTGACATCGAGCAGCACCAGATCGGGTGGCGCCTGGGCCCACGCAGCCTCGGCCTCGGCGGCGGTGCCGGCGGTGCGGACGTCGTGGCCGGCCTTGCGCAGGGTGCGGCGCGCCATCATCAGCGCGTCGGGGGCGTCGTCGACGACGAGGATGTCGCTCACGGGCCGCTCGCCGGCCGCTCGCCGTCGGCCAGCCATTCGTAGCCGTCGGGCCGGAGGGCGGGCGCCGCGTGCTCGAACCAGTAGCGGCCGATCGTCTCCCACGTGCGCTTGAGTTGCTCGCCACCCATCGGCTTGGTCAGGTAGCCGGCGGCACCGAGGTCGTAGCACCGCTGCACCTCGCCCGCGCTGGCGCTGCCGGACAACACAACCTTCGGAATCGCTGCCCAGGGGCTGTCGCCGATGGCGCGCAACAGGTCGATCCCGCTGCGGCCCGGGAGGTTGAGGTCGAACAGGAACAGCCGTGGCCACCACGACGTCGGACTCCGCTCGGCCACCGCCTCGAGCAGCTGTTCACCGTCGGCGAAGTGTTCGAGGGTGACGTCGGGGTAGAGCTTCCCGAGCATCCGGCGGGCGGTCATCACGTCGGCGCCGGCGTCCTCGACGAGGACCACGAGGTCGCTCACGGGCGACTCCCGATCGTGAAGTAGAACGTGGACCCCTCGCCCTCGGTCGACTCGAGCCAGATCACGCCGCCGTGGCGTTCCACCACCCGGCGAGCGATCGTCAGCCCGGCGCCGGTGCCGCCGCCGTAGGCCTGTTCGTTGTGGAGTCGTCGGAACACTCGGAACACCTCTTCGATTCGATCGGCCGGCACCCCGATGCCGTTGTCCCGCACGTAGACGACCGGGGGTTCGTGCTCGTCGATCACGGACGGGCGGAGCAGGGTCGCTCCCCGTTCGGTGGCCGACGGCACGGTCAGGCCGACCCGGACCACCGGGGTGTCGCTGTCGTTGTACTTGAGGCCGTTGCTGATCAGGTTGAGCAACACGTGGATCAGCAGCTCGGGGTCGGCGTCGAGCGGACCGTCGTTCTCGAGCACGAGCTCGCCACCGGTGTCGGCCAGACGGCCTCCCAGGAACGAGCGGGTGTCGTCGAGCAGGGCACCGAGGGTGGTGTCGGTGCGCTGCAGGTCGGAACGGCCGATGCGGGCGTAGTCGAGGAGGCTGGTCAACAGGCCCGTCATGCGTTCGGACAGTTTCAGCATCAGGTCGAGCTGCATGCGGCCGTCGTCGTCGAGCACGTCGCCGTAGTCCTCGGCCAGGAAGGTGGCGTAGTTCGCCAGGCCCCGCAACGGCTCCTTGAGGTCGTGGGCGGCCACGTAGGCGAAGGCGTCGAGCTCGGCGTTGGAGCGCACGAGTTCGGCGTTGAGTTGGGCGAGCTGTTCGGCCGACCGGGTGAGGTGGGTGGCGATCATGCTCTTGGTCTCGGCGAGGATCTGGGGAGCGGCGTCGTCCCACGGGCGGCTGCGGCCGCCGACCGTCTCAACCCATTCGGCGAACGACCCCCGAGGGGCCAGACGGGTGCCGCCGTCGTCGGTTCTGACGATCGCCTTCGCCGGCTCGCCCGCCCATCGGACCTCTCGCCGCGACTCCGGCCGCACCCACACGACGTAGTTGCGCTGCAGCGACGAGAGCGGCAGCGCCACGACGCCCGCTGCGGTGTCGGGAGCATTCCACGACGGCACCAGTTCGGCCAGGCAGTCGGTGACCACGGGCTCGCCCGCCTCCAGGTCGGCGTCGGCCAACGACTCGCACAGCGCCCGGAGCTCGTCGTCCGTCGGTGTCGCCCCGACCGTCTGCACCCGACCACCGACCACGACGGCGGCGCCGCTGGCATCGAGGAGCCCGAGGAGGGCATCGGGATCGGCGGTGAGGCCATCGACGAGGTCGGTGTGGAGGAGCAGCTTCTCGGCCAGCAGGCGTTGGATCCGCTGCACCTCGCCATCCCGGGCGGTCCGCTCCTCGGAGCGTCGCGCGCCGAGCATTACCGACGCCGCCAGGGCCACGAACTCGCACGCCTCCCGCACGGCGACCGAGGGTCGATGGGGGCCGTCGTAGTGGTGGCAGGCGACGAGACCCCAGAGTCGGCCCTCGACCACGAGGGAGATCGACATCGACGCCCGGACCCCCATGTTGGCGAGGTACTCGCAGTGGATCGGCGACACCGACCGGACCGCCACCGAGCTCATGTCGAGGGGTGCGCCGGTGTCGGGGTCGAGGGTGGGCTCGACCGGGACCGGGGTGTAGGCGGCGTCCGGGATCAGTCGGAGCCAGTGCTCGAGGTAGAGCCGTCGGGCCTGGGCCGGGATGTCGGACGCCGGATAGTGCAGGCCGAGGAACGGTTCGAGGTCGTCGCGCCGACGCTCGGCGACGACTTCGCCGTGATCGTCGCGGGCGAACCGGTAGCCCATCACCCGATCGAAGCCCGTGAGTTCCTGCACGAACGCCACGACCTCCTCGACGACAGCGGCGGAGGTGGTCGCCGTGTTGATCCGGGTGAGCGCCTCGGTCACCAGGTCCTGGAAGTCGCGTGCGGGCTCTCTCGCGCCGGCGACCGGCTCGAGTTCGACGAGGAGCCGGCCGTCGTCGGTCGCCGTGCACGACACGTCGAGCTCATCGCCCGACGGCGCAGTGACCCGTCGGTGCTGTCGCTTCCGGTCGCCGCTGCGGGCCAGTGACTCGACGAGCGAGGCGACGTCGGCGCCGACCAGGTCGGTGAGCGTCGACGCGTCGGCCGTTCCGCCGAGCACGGCCTCGAGGTTGGTCGAGCGTTGCACGACCGCTCCGTCGCGCACCACGACGAGGGCCGCATGGGGCTGCACCGAACCCGGGATGTGGATCTGTTCGCGCTCGCAGTCGTCGATCGTGGCGGCGCCGAACGCGGGGCCCGTCGTGGGGTCGTTCATCGTGCAGGTCCCACCAGGTGGTCGAAGTGGACGTCGAAGCCGCGTCGGGCCGCCGACACCGCAGCGTCGAGGTCGTCGATCGCGTCGAGTCGGGCGACGGCTCGGGGCCACCGGTCGGGGTCGACGGCGGCCTGGTCGAGATAGCTGACGGGTGCCTCCGACCCGAGTCGGTCACGGACTGCGGCGGCCAGGAACTTGCCGCCGAGCAGCGACCCCTCGAACACATAGCTCACCCCGAGGCAGGCGTCGCGCTGCTCGGCGGAGGCCGGCGCGTCGAGGGCGGGGGTCGCCTCGACCCCGAGGGCCGCCAGATCGAGGGCGAGGGTCCGGTCGCTCTCCAGGGTGTCGTCGACGGCGTCCGCGACGGCGGCCAGGGTGCCGAACTCGGTCCGGAGCTGCCGGCGGGCGGCGAGGTGGGCGCCGAGGAAGTCGCGGTACGCGTCGAGCGATCGGAACGGATCGAGCTCGCCGACCGCTGCGTCGAGGCGAGCGTGATCGTCGGCCGTCGCCTCGCGGAGCACACGACGCGCCGAGGTCTTCGACGGTCTTGCTCCGGCACCCACCCGCCGCACTGTAGGCGGTGAACCCGGTTCAGTCGTCGCTCTCGGGACAGGTGCGATTCGTTGTCCCTCGATCGGGGAACAACCGACGGATGGACCCGCAGACCGAATCGAAGGAAGACGCCGTCGACACCCCGATCGTCGTGACGGCGACCCTGCCCGGCGCAGCGTCGCTCGGCGCCTATCAGGCCGGGGCGATGGCCGCCCTGGCCGAGGTCGTGCTGGCCCTGCGGGCCCGCGGCACCGAGGTGTCGATCGGCGCCCTCGGCGGTTCGTCGGCCGGGGCGATCGTGGCCGCCCTGTTCAGCCACGGCCTGTCGACCGGGCGGGACGTGCCCCAGCTGCTCCGTCAGGCCTGGGTCGACGAGGTCGATATCGACCTGCTCCGCAATCCGGACCCCGACGCTCCGCTCGCCATGGGCCGACTGCGCGACAAGGTGATCGACTTCCTGTCCGACGACGATCGCTTCCCGGCCGTCCACGCTCCGTACGAGCGTCCCATCCCGCTCCAGATCGGCCTCACCAGCCTCGGCGGCTACGAGGCCCCGGTCGACACCGGCACCCACGACGTGCCGGCCCACACCTTCGTCGACTGGAGCGAGTTCGTCCTCGAGCCCGGCCACCTCGCCGACTCGCTGTGGGCCGAGGTGGACGGCGCCCCGTCGCTCCTCGACACCGTGCTCACCTCGGCGAGTCACCCGGCCGGGTTCGAACCGCGTGCGCTGTCCCGCAAGGCTCAGCGCGACCGCTACCGCGACCACGGGGTGGAGGCCGTGCCGGACGCCGACCGGTTCTGGTTCACCGACGGCGGGCTCGTCGAATCGAGGCCGATCGGGCGGATCCTGAGTGCCGCGGCTCGTCACTTTGATGTGAGCGCAGCAGCTCGCCGGATCCACGTCGTGGTCGACCCACAGTCGTCATCCCCCGACAGCGGGACGGAGTGGTTCGACGACGGAACGGTTTCTCGGTCCTGGCTCGACGGGCTCCGGCGGAGCGTGTCGATCATGGCGACCCAGGCCCTCCACGACGACCTGCGCGGCACCGCCGAGACCAACGCCCGGCTCCGATCGCTCGACGACCTGGTCGACGCACTGGCCGACGAACTCGAGATCGACCTCACCGACGACGCACGGGCGAGGGCCCGCCGTCGCGTGGCCGACTGGGGCGGCGTCGCCGACAAGCAGGCCGTCGAGATCGAGGTGATCTGTCCCCGCTGGGCTGCAGACGACGACTGCGGTGCCCGTCTGCTCGCCGGCGACTTCGCCGGCACGTTCGGCGGCTTCCTCGACCGCTCGATCCGGGCCAGTGATTTCGCCCTCGGCTGGCGGGCCGTCGTCGAGTGGATGCCCGAAGGTCTGGGGCGGCAGGGGCTCGGTGAGGAGACCGTCGCCGAGCTGCTCCACGTCCTGGACGACGCCGCCGATCCGTCCTGGTTCTCGACGACGGTGGACGGCGACGGTGTCGACCAGCTCTCGGCTGCCGGCCGCTGGCGGCTCGCCCTCCTGGCCGCCCAGTTCGGTCGGGTGCTCGTCCGTGCGGCCCTGCCCAGCGTGCGACTGCCNNCTGCCCTCGGTGAGCCTGCCGTTCGGTTCGACCGGGAGGGCGTGACGTGAGCGAGACACCGGCCCGCCCGCATCACCCCCACGTCGTGGTCGCCTTCGACTTCGACCAGACGCTGTCGACCCGCACGACCGACCACCTCGTCCGCCACCTCGGCGTCGATCCCGACGAGTTCGAACGCAACGCGGTCGCCCCCCGGGTGGCCGCTGGTTGGGACACCCGACTCGCCGAGGCGGCCGCGCTCCTCGAGCTCAGCCGCACGAGCGAGCACGGTCCGGTCACCCGGTCGACCTTCGACGAACTCGGCGCCACCCTCGAGCTCTACCCCGGCGTCGCCGACCTCTTCGAGACACTCCGTGACGCCGTCGGCGAGATCTCCACCGACCTCAGCGTCGAGTTCCACCTGATCACCGCCGGCTTCGTCGAGATGCCGTCGGCCACGCCGATCGCATCCGAGTTCACCTCGATCCGCGGCGGACACTGGGCCTTCGACGACGACGGAGCACTGAATGACGGAGCACTGAATGACGGAGCGCTGTGCTTCCCGGCATCGACCCTCGGGCACGACGCCAAGGTCCGCCACCTCGAGGCGCTGGCCAAGGGCCTCGACACCATCGACGACGATGCCAGCCCGGACCCGCGGGCGCCGCTGCCACTCGCCGAGTGGCACGCCCCGTGGGAACAGGTGATCTACGTCGCCGACGGCAACAGCGACCTGCCGGCGTTCGAGTTCGTCCGTCGTCACGGCGGCACGGCGATCGGTGTGCACCAGGCGCCGACCGATGCCGAATGGGACGCTGCCGACGCCATGCGACCGGGCCGGAGAGTCGACGCACTCCATCGCTCGGACTACCGGGACGGCCGGCCTCTCCTGGACACGATGATCGACGCGGTCACCCGCGCCGCCCTCCACGCTCGGATCACCGCTCGTTCGA
>JAWSVN010000156.1:2920-22643 GCA_033851875.1 Acidimicrobiales bacterium | reverse complement strand
GCTGACGCTGCCGCCAGGGGTGACCGCTCGATCGTGCACGGCGGCTCGGAAGCTCGGCGTCGCCTGGAGGGCCACGATGTCGCACGGCATCTCGATCTCGTGGGCGTCGAGGGCGGCCTTGGTCGTGCGGATCATCTCGTCGAGGGCCTGCTTGGCCTCGTACTGGCCCGACGCCACCCAGCAGCGAACGTCGAGGTTGATCGTCGACGCGCCCAGCTCGGTGACGAAGGCATCGATCGGCCGGTCGGCGGCGACCGCCTCGACCTCGCCGAGGGCGTCGGCGATCACGGTCCGCACCTCGTCCAGCGATGCCTCGTAGGCGACGCCGACGCCGAACGACACCCGGCGCAGGTCACGGTCGGTCTGCACCCGGATGGCGTTCTTGTAGACGTCGCGATTCGGCACAACGAGCAGCTGGCCGTCGTAGCGGCGGATCCGGGTCTCCCGGATCGTGATCGCCTCGACGGTGCCTTCGTTCCCGCCGACCTCGATCTGGTCACCGCTCTCGAAGGGCTGGCGGAAGAGCAGGAGCACACCGCTGAGGGTGTTCTCCAGGATGTCCTGGAAGGCGAAGCCGACGGCGACCGAGAAGAACCCGAGGCCGGCGAGGAGGTCGACCGGCTTCACCGACGGGAACGTGATCGTGATCGCGATCAACACCACCGCCCCGAGCAACAGCCAACTCGCCAACTTCGACATCACGGTGGCGAAGCTCTCGGAGTGCCGCCGACGGAAGCTGCGGCGCAACACTCGGCGGAGACCACGAGCGAGCAGCCAGCCGACGGCGATGATCACGAGCGCGACGCCGATGCGAGGCAGGGCGTCGACGAAGCCGTCGAGCAACGAGTCGGCGCTGTCGGACAGTTCGTCGGTGACGTCGCCACTGTCTTGGGCGAGCGTCTGGGCGAGAGTTTGAGCGAGGAGCGCGGGCATCGTGGCGACGTCCCCCCGGCGAGCGGCAGCCAAACCTCCCCGGTCAACCCAAGAGCCCAAGAGGCAGCGCTCGGGTTTGACCCCCGTTCGGGGTGGAGAAGATGCGGCCGACCATGTCGACCCGCGTCCGCCAGATCATCGACCGCCTCCTCCACGGGCTGCTCGCCGTCCCCTTGGCCTGGGTCGCCGGGTCGATCCTCCTCGGCATCGCCATGCTGTGGATCGACGCCGCCCTCGCCGACGGCGCCCTCCCCGGTCGTCTGGAGACGACGGTCGAGGGCGCCCGCTCGATCCTGACCGCGATCGCCGGCGGGTTGCTGACCTCGGCCACACTGCTGCTGTCGTTGTTGCTGGTCGCGGTCCAGCTGGCGTCGAGCCAGTTCTCTCCCCGCACCCTGCGGGACTGGACCGGCGACCGGACCCAGCAGAACGTCGTCGGCCTGGTCTTCGGCACCTTCGTCTACTGCGTCGTCATCCTTCGCGAGACCAAGGCGGTCGGGGAAGGCGACGGCGCCGAACAGGTGGTCCCGCATCTGTCGGTGCTGCTGGCGGTCGTGCTCGGTGTGGCGTCGTTGGTCGGCGTCCTGCGGGCCGTCGACCGGCTGACCACCAGCCTGCAGATCACCGACGTGGCCCGGTCGATCAGCGCCGCGACGCGGGCGATCATCAGGGCCGGCGACGACATCGGCCCCATCGGCGATCCCCTCGTCGGCCCGGCTGTCGCTCGCGGCGATGCGGCTCGCAGCGACGCCGCAACATCGACCGAACCGGCCGACGCCGCCGCGCTCGACCGCCACGACGGTGGCTGGCTCCAGCAGATCGATCTCGATGCGCTCTACGGGTCACTTCCGGCCGGCACCACGATCACGATGGCGGCTGCGCTCGGCAGCTACGCGCTCCCGGGGACCCCGCTGGCCTGGGTGACCCCCGACCCCGGCGACGACGCGATGGACGAATTGGCTGACGCCTTCGCCCTGGGGCCGGAACGCACCATGCAGCAGGACGTCGGGTTCGGCATCGTGCAGCTCGTCGATATCGCCGTGCGAGCGCTCAGCCCTGGCGTCAACGACCCCAACACGGCCAACGATGTGCTCGTGCATCTCGGCGCGATCCTCCTCGACGTGTGGTCGAAGCCGACGTGCGACGAGGTCCGCAGCCGCGACGCGGTCCGGCTGGTCGTGCAGCCGTTTGGCCACGACGACTACCTGCGAGCGGCCTTCCAGCCGATCCTCCGCCACGGTGCCGACGACGCCGACGTGGTCGCCACGATGCTGGCGACCCTGCGTACCCTGCTCGCGGAGACCAAGCGACGTGCGCTGGTCGGCCCGACCGAACCACTGCTCGAGATGGGTCGCGATGCGCTCGCCGCCTTCGATCGAGGCGAGCACCTCCGGGCCGACCGAGCCCGCGTCGACCAGATCCGGCCCGTCTTCAGCCGCTGACGATCGGCGGGAGCCGGGCCCGCAGCTGGGCCTTGGCCACCTTCTCGAGGGTCGACCGGGGCAGCTCGTCGACGACGTGTACGTCGCGCACGACCTTGAAATCGGCGAGCTGTCGGCGGCAGTAGTCGATGACGGCCGCCGGGAGGGCGCTCCGGTCGGCGTCGGCGACGGGGATGACGAAGGCGACGGGGACCTCGTCGAGCATGTCGTGCTGCTGGGCCACGACCGCCACCTCGTCGACCAGCCCGGTCTGGAGGATCACCGACTCGATCTCCGACGCCGCGACGTTCTCGGCCCCGACCTTCAGCATGTCCTTGTCGCGATCGGAGAAGTAGAGCCAGCCGTCGTCGTCGACGAGGATCACGTCGCCGGTCTCGAACCACCCGTGCTCGTCGAAGGCCGAGTCGTTGGCCTCGTCGTTGCGGTAGTACTCCTTGAACAGGCTCACCCCGCGCACGCCGCGGATGTAGAGGTGGCCCTTCTCGCCGGGCTCGACGAGCTCCCTGCTGCCGGGCCGGCGGACCTGGATCTCGTACTCGGGGGCGACTCGGCCGATCGTGCGGGCCGGTCCCGGATGGTCGACGTCGGTGACGATCCCGTGGGTGAGGGTCTCGGTCATGCCCCACCACGCCACCTGCTCGATGCCGAGCACGGCGCCGAGCTCGGGGAGGTGGGCCGGCACGCCCCAGAACCGGTAGTGGTGCTCGGGGATCGGCTGGCCGGCGATCGCCTTGAACACGAAGGGGATCGTCGAGGTCCACGTGCAGCGGTGCCGCATCGAGACCTCCCAGAACCGTGATGCCGAGAACTTGGGCTGGAGCACCATCGTCCCGCCCGACCAGACCGTCGCCAGCATCGAGTAGCCCTGGGCGTTGGTGTGGAACATGGGCAGGAAGGTGAGGGTGACGTCGTCGGCCCGCAAGCGCATGTGGGCGGCGGAGATCTTGCCGGCCCACAACCCGTTGGCGTGGGTCCACAACACCGCCTTGGGACGCGACGTCGTCCCCGAGGTGAACTGCACGCTCAGGTTCCGCATCGGATCGGTCGCCAACTCGGGGAGGGCGCTCGGGTCGCCGACCAGATCGGCGAACGCCACGAGCTCGAGGTCGTCGGGAACGGTGGCGGCATCCCCGGCGTCGTTGTCGGTGCAGGCCACGAAGCGCAGGCCGGGACAGCTGTCGACGACCAGGCGGGCGAACGATGGCTGGGTGATCGCACAGACCGCCGAGACGTGGTCGGCGAAGTAGGACAGGTCTCGGGCGACCGACCGGGTGTTGGTCGACACCGCCACGGCCCCGAGCACGGCACACCCCCACCACGCCTCGAGGAACTCCGGGGAGTTGTCGAGATGCACGATCACGAAGTCGCCGGCCTGCACGCCACGCTCGTGGAGCCCGGCGGCGAACCCGTGGGCGCGATCGCGCAGCTCGGCGTAGGTCCAGGTGATCGCGTCGCCCTCGAACGGTTCCCACACCAGGAACGGGTGGTCGCCGCGGCGTCGGGCCTGCTCGTCGAGGAGCCACCGCAGGTCGAGGCCATCCACGCCGGCCAGAGCGCTGGCGGTGAGTTCCTCGGCGAGGGGAAGCGGGCTGGTGTTCGACATCCGGGGTCCTCCGAGCCGGTGGGGTTCGTGGTGGAGGGTCTAGTGCACTCGACGCGGTGCCCGCACCTTCGACCCGGGCGAAGGTGCGGGCGGCCACCGTTTCGTGCGTGCCGGGCTGGGCACACCGTCGAGATGCAGAACCATCCCCGTCTCCGCCGCTCCGCCACCCACCGGTTCCGGATCGCCTCCGTCGCCGCCTCGCTCTCCCTCGCCGTCACCCTCGGGGCCTGCAGCGACGGCGACACGGTCTACGACGACGACCCGATCCCCAACGAGGAACAGGCGCCCGACGCGGACGCCAAGGCCGACGGCGTGGTCGACGGCACCGAGGACGGCTTCGGTCCGGCGACCGTCGCCGACCCCGAGGAGGGGAGCGACATCGACAGCGACGGGTCGAACGAGATCGGCCCGGGCGAGGCCGAGAACTGAGCGTTCCTTCGAGGTGCGAAGCATCTGGTTTCGTCCCTCGTGTGAGGGGGTAGATGTCCCCCGTGGAACTCTCCAACGCCTCCGCCGCCCCCTCACTGCCGGTGCTCGTCGCCGTGCTCAACGACTTCGAGGTCGTCGTGCAATCGACGGCGTCGATGCTCGGGCGCTACGACGATCGACTTCGCGTCACCGACGACCTGGCGTCGTCGGTGGCGCTGATCGACGCGTTCGCAGCCCAGCCGGGGACCGTCGACGCATGTCAGGCCCTGGCGGTCGGCAGCGGCGCCGTCGGCGCGGTGATTCTCGCTCGAGACACCGACGGCAACCGCACGTCGTCCGTGGTTCCCGACGCAAGAACGGCGCTGCTGCCGGCGACGAGTCGACCCGACGAGATCGTGGCGGCGATCGAGGGGGTGGCTGCCGGCGAGTGGACACCCCCGGCCGAGTCTGCCGGCTCGAAGGCCCGAGGCCCCGTCCATCGATTCGTCGAGCCGCTGAGCGATCGCGAACTCGAGGTCGTCGCCTACATGGCCGATGGACTCCGAAACGCCGAGATCGCCGAGTTGCTCGGCGTGTCCTCCGAGACGGTCAAGACCTACGCCAGCCGTGCCTACACGAAGATCGGCGCCCGCAACCGGGCCCAGGCGGCTGCGTGGGCGATCGGCGCCGGCGTGCATCGACGCCCGCCGTTCGATCGGATCCCGACGGCCTGAGGCGCCCGTTTGGCGGGGTTGCGGGCCGGGAACACCGGGCCCATGACTTCGACCGACGCCATCCTCCGCCTCCGAGAACTCGTTCCCGTCCGCACGGTCGGCATGTTCTCCACGATCACTCCCGGCGGTGCGATCCACTCCCGCCCCCTGACCCTGCAGGAGATCGACGATCAGGGTTCGCTGTGGTTCTTCGTCCACACCTCCGCCGACTGGGTCGCGGGGCTGCAGGTCGGTGAGACCGTGAACTTCTCGACGTCGGACGACGACGACCGGACCTGGGTCTCGGTCGCCGGCCGTGCCCGCATCGTCGAGGACCGAGCCCGCATCGACCGCCTCTGGTCGGCGAGCGACGAGCACCACTCGCCCGACGCCGTCGCCAAGGACGACTCGACGCTCCGCCTCCTGGAGCTGCTGCCCGAGGAGGCCGAGTACTGGGATGCCCCCTCCGGCGCCCTCGAGCGACTCAAGACCGCCGTTGCGTCTGCGGTCGGTCGTGACGTCGACACGAGCGGCCAGCTCGACCTCGTCTGAGGCTCGCCCCGCCCCTGCACCGTCCCTCAGTGGGGACCGGTGTAGGGGCCTTCGGGCAGCAACGACGACACCGTCGCCTCGTGGAGGTCGTCGGAGTTCGGATCGACCGACACGACGACCAGATCCGGCCCGCCGAGCTCGAGCGCCACCTGGAGGCAGGCACCGCACGGCATCGTGACACCGTCACGGGTGGCGGGCGCGCTGAGGGCCAGATGGGTCGGGCGGCCGCCGGCGGCGACGGCGCTGAACAGCGCCGAGCGTTCGGCACACATCGCCAGGCCGAGCGAGACGTTCTCGACGACGACGCCGAGCGCGATGCCGGTCGCCGGGCCCGCGTCCTCGTCGGAGGCTGCCTCCCACCGCACGGCAGCGGCGGCGTCGAACTTGGTGTAGGGCACGTAGGCGGCGCCTCGGGTTTCGGTGGCGGCGTGGGCCAGGGCCTGCAGATCGGTCATGGGGAATCCTCGGTCTCGTCGGTCGGGGCGGGCGCGGAGAAGTCGATGTCGACGTGAGAGCCGTCGCAGAGCGGTTTGGTGCTCGACGCGCCGCATCGGCACAGGGTCATCCGGTTGCGGGTCTCGACGCCGTCGACGTCGATGCCACCGGTCAGCCACAGCGGACCGTCGGGCACGACGCCGATCTCGGCGGGCAGGGACGGCTCGACGATCGTGTCGTCGATGCGGTTGGCGAGACGGCCCGACGGGCACTTCTCGACCATCCGGATCACGGTCGCCCGCACCTCGGTGTCGGCGGTGTCGCCCATCATCCTCCACACCGAGGTGCGTTCGGTGCCGCAGAACCCGGCGTGCATGCACAGCACGTCGTCGTCGACGAGGGTCAGACCGGTGCCGGTCTTGGTGCGCGCCCGTTCCGCCGAGGATCCCTCGGGCGGGGTGCAGGCGGCGACCCAGTCGACCTCCGCGTGGCTGCCGTCACAGAACGGCTTGTCGTCCGAGGCGCCGCAGCGGCACAGCGCGGCCCCCTCGACGACCTCGGGCGCGCCGTATCGCCACGTCATCGGTTCGCCGCGTTCGCTGACGACCGGGGTGGCGGAGCGCACGACGGCGGTGCCGTCGATCACGTACGGGCCGCCCTCGGTCACCTCGACCGAGAAGCCGGCCTTCGGTGCGGTGGTCATCCGACCAGTTCGCGCTGGTGGCGCTCCATGTCGGCGCGGTACGCAGCGGCGAGCTCGCTCTTGTGCTCGTCGGGCAGCGCCTTACCGGCGACGGGGAAGACCTCGGTCTCCTCCTCGTCGAGGTGGTGCTCGAGGCGATCGACGAGCTCACGGGCGGTCAGCAGCCACTGGGACGAGGACATGTCGTACTCGTCGAGCTTCTCGATGAAGTCGTCGAGCTCCTTGTGCTCGGCGACGCTGTGGCGAGCGGCGTCCTGGGTGAGGTCACGCTCCATCAGCGGCACGTAGAAGTAGCGCTCCTCGGCGGCGGCGTGGGCGATCAGCTCGGCCTTGAGCTTGGCGTAGAGCTCCTTGCGGCCCTCGCTCGCGCCCTCGGTCTCGAGCAGGAGCTTGCCGAGCGTGCGCTGGGTCTCGTGGTCGTCGCGGATCGCTTCGAAGATGGTCTCGGACATCGGTGGCTCCTCAGGGGAAGTCGGTCGGGAACGGGCCCGCCTTGCCCCCCTTCCGAGCGATCCAAACCGGCGTTTCGTCTCGCGCCGGGCGAGGAACAGCGTGGCGATGAGCTACGACTTCCACATCGGTGACGACGTCGAATGGGACTGGGGCAACGGCACCGGTACCGGCACGATCACCAAGCGCTACACCCAGAAGATCACCCGCACGCTGCAGGGGTCCGAGGTCACCCGCAACGCCTCGGAGGACGAGCCGGCCTACCTGATCGAACAGGACGACGGCGACGAGGTCCTCAAGAGCTCGACCGAGCTGTTGAAGGCCTGAGTGCTGTGACGCTCAGGTGAGCGCCTCGGCCGCCCGGTTGAGCGCCACCTCGAGCACCTGGGCTCGAGTGGGGAACGCGAACACGAGGTCGGCGGCGGCGGGCAGGCTCGCCCCGCAGTGGATCAGTGCGGCGGCGGTGGCGATGATGTCGTCGATCGACGCCCCGACCCCGGAACAGCCGATAATGCGACCGTCCGCTCGGTCGGCGACGAGGCAGAGCACGCCGTCGTCGAGTTCGTCGGTGGCGCCACGGGCGACATCTGCGTAGCTGGCCTCGACTCGCACGGCGTCGACCCCGTCGTCGAGCGCCTGCTGCAACGAGCGGCCGACCTGGCCGACCGGCGGATCGGTGAACACGCAGTGGGGGAGCGCTGGCGTCGTCGGCACCCGCTCGCCGAACCAAGCTGCTTCGAGGCGGGCCGCCTCGTGGTTGGCGCCGTGGGTCCACGGGGCCGACCCGTTGACGTCGCCGATCGCCCACAGCCAGTCGGTGTCGCCGAGCGGAGCCGTGACATCGTCGACGGCCACCTGGTCGGCATCGAGCCCGACCGTGTCGAGTCCGAGACCGTCGAGGCGAGGCCGGGTGCCAGCGGCGACGAGGAGACGCTCGCCCGACACGGTCGATCCGTCGTCGAGCTCGAGGCGGATCTGCTCGCCGGCCTCGTCGGTGGGGACTGCCCCGACGGCTGCGGCCCCGACGGCTGCGGCCCCGACGCCGGTCCGCACGTCGATCCCCCGGTCCCGCAACGACGTCACCAGGGCGTCGGCGACGGGGTGGTCGAGCGAACCGAGCGGTCGGTCGGCCGGCTCGATCAGGGTGACGGCGGTGCCGTAGGCGTCGAACAGGTCGGCCAGCTCGCAGCCGATGGCGCCGGCGCCCAGTACGAGCAACGAGGCGGGCCGGTGAGTGGTGGTCAGGGCGTCCTCGGACGTCCAGACCGTTCCGTCGGGGAGGGCGTCGAGCCCGTCGATCGGTGGGATGAAGGACGCCGAACCGGTGGCGAGCACGACCCGAGGTGCCTCGTAGCGGTCGCCGGCGTCGTCGACGACGGTGCGCTCCCCGTCGAGGCGAGCCCGGCGTCGCACGATCGTGACGCCTCGACCGACGAGGTCGTCGTGGTGCTCGGCATCGTCGCGGCCCGACACGATCTCATCGCGACGAGCCACCGCCTCGGCCCACGAGCGGCGGATCTCGGGCGGGCGATGGGCGTCGTGCAGCATCGACTTCGACGGCATGCACGCCGTGAACGGGCACTCGCCGCCGACGAGGCCCGGCTCGAAGCCGACGACCCGCAAGCCTCGATCGGCGAGAGAGCCGGCGAGCGCCTCACCCGCCGACCCCAGGCCGATCACGGCGACATCGAAGGGTCGAGGAGCGTCGTTGCGAGTCGCATCGGTGAGGGTCATCGTGGCGTGGTGCCCGAGCGGGGCGGTCACCAAACTGCTGCGATCAATCTGGCAGGCGGGGTTTGCGCCCCCGATCGAGGGGGCACGAAGCGATCGTGCTGAAGCGACTCGACCCCGACGCCCGAGACCGAACCTCGATCGATGCCGACACCCGGAGCCGTCTGCGGCGATGGAACGTGGCCGCCGCCGTGCTCCACGCCGGTTCGGCCGCCGCGATGCTCGCCCTCGCCACCGACTTCTCGATCCCGGTCACCCTCGTCACCGGCGGCCAGCCCGGAGCCGGCCTCGACCAGCGCTCTCTGCAGAGCGTCGTCGACCTGCCGCTGGCGCCACTCGTCGCCTCGTTCATGGTGCTGTCGGCTGCCTTCCACGCCCTGGTCGCCGCTCCCGGGATGTTCGGCCGCTATCTCGACGAGCTGGCCCGGGGGCGCAACCGATTCCGCTGGGCCGAGTACGCCCTGTCGTCGACGGTGATGATCGTGGCCATCGCCCTGATCACGTCCCTCACGGACATCACGGCCCTGATCGCCATCGCCGCCGCCAACGTGGCGATGATCCTGTTCGGGTGGATCATGGAGATGGTCAATCCCCCGGGCGAGAAGGTGTGGTGGACCCCGTTCTGGTTCGGCACGATTGCCGGTGCGGCCCCGTGGCTGTCGCTCGGTGCCCTCCTGCTCGTCTCCGCCGGCGAGTCGCCCCCGACCTTCGTCTACGGGATCCTCGTCAGCATCTTCCTGCTGTTCAACTGCTTCGCCGTCAACCAGTTCCTCCAGTACCGGGGGATCGGCCCGTGGCGCGACTACCTCTGGGGTGAGCGGGCCTACATCGTGCTCAGCTTCGCCGCCAAGAGCGCCCTCGCCTGGCAGGTCTACGCCAACGTGCTGGTCGGTTGACCGTTCCCGTCTGCGGAAGCTGTCAGCCTGCGTTCGGGCCGGCGTCGGGCCCCGCCAGCCCGAGCTCGACGGCCGCCATCGCCGCCTGGGATCGACTGTTGATGCCGAGCTTGCGGTAGATCCGCTTCAGGTAGGTCTTCACGCTCGACTCCGCGAGGTACATCGCAGCGGCGATCTCGGCGTTGCTCAAGCCCTCGGCGACCAGCACCAGCAGCTCGGTCTCGCGGCCGGTCAGGCCGTCGGCCCTCGGCGTCGGCCGGCGAGCGTCGCCGGGGTGGAACGGGAAGTCGCTGACGACGGTCTCTCCCTCGGCGATGCGCTCGATCGCGTCGATCAGGGCATCGGCCGACAGCGTCTTCGACAGCACCCCGGCAACCCCGCTGCCGATGGCCTCGACCGCCAGCGCAGGGGTGACCCGCCAGGCGTGGAGCACCACACGGGTCGCCTGACCCTCCGACATCACCTCTCGGCAGCGGTCCAGGCCCGCCCGCGGACTGCCGTACCCGTCCACCAGCGCCACGTCGGCCGTGCTGGCGACGCCCTCGCCGACGGCATCGCTGACGACGGTGCGCCCGACGACGGTACGTACGACCTCGACGGCGTCGGGTCGGCGCCCGAGCAGTGCGGTAGCACCTTCCGCGCTCAGGTCGACGTCGTCGACGACCGCGACACTGAGCGGGCCGCGCGAGCGCTTCGCAACGTCAGGGTCGCTGTTTCGGGGACCGGGAGTGCCGCCCATCAAGGCAGTGTGGCACCGTTCGGGGCCGGCGCGACGTCGCGTCAAGGGCCGACGCCTCCAGGCATGACTCGAAATGTCCGGACTTGAACGCTAAGCTCGTCGCCATGTGCAAGCGAACGACCTGTGACACCTGCGGCAAGCCCGGTTGGGCCGGATGCGGCGCTCATGTCGAGCAGGTGCTCGGCGACGTGGCCCCCGAGGACCGTTGCCAGTGCACGAGCGACACGGCTGGCGGCGGGGGATTCCTCAGCCGACTCCTCGGTCGCTGAGGCCCGACGTCAGCACGCCGAGGGGTGCCGACGCGGCCCGTCGGTGAAGCCGCCGGGCAGCAGGTCGTCGGCCGCTGCCGGGCCGTCGGTGCCGGGCACGTAGGGGAGCGGTTCGACGTCGCGTTCGAGGATCGGGGCGACGATGTCCCAGGCGGCGACGATGTCGTCGATCTTGGCGAAGTGGCGGTGGTCGCCGGCGAGCGCGCCGGCCAGCATCGTGGCGTAGTCGCCGAGCGCCCCGTGGTCGGACGGGCCGCACGCCCACATCGTCGTGGGTCGCACGCCGTGGGTCTCGGCATCGAGGACGCCGACCTCGACCGCGATCGTCGTCTCGGGCTTGAGTTGGAACCGGAGCTGGTTGGCATCCCCCCGGAACCGGACGACCGCTTCGGTGTAGGACGCCGACAGTTCCTTGCCAGTCCGGATCGCCACCGGCACCGAACCCCACCGCTCGTCGTCGATCTCGAGCACCGCGGCGACGAAGGTCTCGGTCCGAGAGTCGTCGTCGACGCCATCGATGTCGCGGTAGCCGTCGTACTGGCCGAGCACCACGGCGTCGGGGTCGAGGGGACGCACGGCGTCGAGGAGGCGGGCCCGCGAAGCGGCGAACGCCTCCGCCGAGTCGTCGGCCGGGGGATCCATGAGGAGCACGGCGATCGTCTGCAACAGGTGGTTCTGGACCACGTCGCGGATGGCGCCGACCGGGTCGTAGAACGAGCCACGGCCGTCGACCCCGAACGCCTCGGCCATCGTCAGCTCGACGCGCTCGACCACGCCGGCGTGCATGGCGGCCTCGATCATCGGGTTGGCGCTCCGGAAGGTGTGGAGGTTCTCGACCGCCGACTTCGCGAGGAAGTGGTCGACGGCGAACAGCCGATCGGCGGGCAGGTGTTCGGTGATCGCTGCGTGCAACTCACGGGCGCTGGCGGCGTCGTGGCCGAAGGGCTTCTCGACCACCAGGCGCACCCGTTCTGACATGCCGGCCTCGGCGATCCCTTTCGCCACCCCGCCGAACAGATCCGGGGGCAGCGCGGCGTAGACGACGATCTCGGCGCCCTCCCCGACGGTGTCGGTGATTCGCTCGTCGAGGCGGGAGTAGGTGTCGGGGTCGGTGGAGTCGCCCTGGAGGTAGTGGAGGTCGAGTCTCTCGTCGACCTCTGGGGCGAGCGGACCGGCGGCGTCCACGAGCAGCGATCGGAGCTCGGCGTCGCTGTGTTCGGAGCGGCCGACCCCGATCACAGGGCCGGGCAGGAGGTCGGCGACGGCGAGTTCGGCGAGGGCCGGCAGCAGCTTCTTCTCGCCGAGGTCACCGGTGAGCCCGAACATGACGAGGGCCCCGGCATCGGGCGTGGGGTGGGGGTGGTCGTGGGTGCTCGTCATCGAAGACTCCTGGATGGACCGGCGGGCACCGCGGCACGGCGCCAGTGGCCGGGACGTACCCAACCGTGCCCTGGTGAACCCCGCGTGACGCCATTCATTCCGCCCCCGGTCAATCGCGTGTCGGGCACACGATCGCCCCGGATCTCGGCGAGACTGTGGCGATGGGCGAAACCGAACCAACCACCGATCTCGGCCTCGAGTCCGACCAACCGGCACGGTCGGCCCCCCGACCTGAACCGCGCCCCGAGAGCAACCGGGTTCGCAAGCTGATCCTCATCGGGGTCGGCCTCGTCGCGGTCGTGCTCCTCTGGCTGCTCGGGGCCGCCGTGCTGCCGCGCTGGTGGTCCCAGCGGATCGGGGGCATCGTCGACGGGGGCATCATCGGCGCCTCGCTGCTCGGCGTGGCGGTCGGCGCGATCTTCTCGCTGCTGCCCGTGCTCGTGCTCTACGCCGCCTACCGGTTCCGCGGCGGTTGGCGACGCCTCCTGGTGATGGTCGTGGTCGCCGCGCTCACCGCTGCGCCGAACCTGCTCACGCTCGGCATCGTGATCGGTGACGGCAACGCCGCCCACTCGGCCGAACGCACCCTCGACGTCGAGGCTCCGGGCTTCCGGGGCGGGACCCTCGTCGGCGTGATCATCGGCGTCGTGATCGGGGCGCTCCTCGCCTATCTGTCGGCGTCGCGGCGACGCAACAAGCGCAAGGTCCACGAGCTCGAGGCTCGACTCGCCACCCAGGACTGAGCGATGGTCACCCGACCAGGTGATCGGCGAGGCGGCGGGCCATCAGCGTGAGTTGGTAGGTCGCCATGCACAGTCCCGACGCCGGGAACGTCGATGCCCCGGCGACGTAGAGGTTGTCGACCCCGTGGACCTTGGCGTCGCGGTCGACCACCCCCTGGGCCGGATCGTCGTGCATCCGGGTGCCACCCATGAAATGGCTGGTGCCGGTGGCGCCTCGGGGCCACGCCCGGTCGAGGGCCGGGAGCTCGTCGACGACGCGGCCGAGGCCGACTCGTTCGAACTCCTCGGCCAACACCTGCTGGCCGTGCTTGAGCGTGTGGCGATCGAGCTCGGTGAGGTTCGACTGCACCATGACCCGGGGCACGCCGAACCGGTCGACGCGAACCGGGTCGAGCATGATCCGGTTGTCGGGGTCCGGGGCCTGCTCGGCCCACGTGCGGATCCCGAACCAGCGATGGCCTCGCAGCCGGCGCGACGCCTCCCCGATGCCGTGCCCGATGATCATCGGAAGTTCGGCGCTGCCCTCGGCCGCGTCGCGCCACCCCCACGAGGGGCCGTCGCGGTGGCGTGCCCGAGCCAACGCGCCGCGCCCGACGGCGGCGGCCCGCGACCGTCCGACCCAGTGTTCATGGGGGCGGTAGGGGAGCAGGAACGCCGCGGTGTCGAGGATCTTTGCTCGGCGCTGCTCGGCGGGCGACACCCGGAGGGCGCCGACCGCGAGCTTGGTGCCGTGCACGTAGCCGAGCACGTCGCCGGGGATCGTGTAGAGCGACGGGTCGAAGTCGTCGTCGGCCGGTTCGACCCGGCCCGACACGAAGTGGAAGTGACCCATGAAGAACCGGCCGACCTGATCGTGGCGGTTGCCGAGCCCGCCGAGGTCGCGGCGGGAGGCGAGGAGGAGGCGGGAGTTCTCGATGGCGGCGGCCAGGACGACGTTGGTGCCGGTGACGGTGAACGCCTCCGACGGCGACCCGTCGGTGGGCACGACCCGGAGGCCGGTGACCGTCGTCGCGGCAGCGTCGGTCAGCAGCTCGACGACGTGGCCATTCATCAGCACCTGGGTGTTGGGTGAGCGGTCGAGTTCGCGACGCAGCAACTCGCCCAGGCGGGCCACCCGGCTCCGTTGGAAGATCTTCGTCTCGAGCCGATCGCTGTCGGCGACGAGCACGCCGCCATCGACCCGGCCGAGGCGCTCGCGCCAGTCGTCGAGGTCGAAGGTGTCGAACGGGACCCGCAGCAGCTCATGGACGTCGGCCACCCACGGAGCGAGGTCGTCGGCGTCGATCGGCCACCCGGAATGAGGGACCCAAGGGCGTTGCTCGTACCCGATCGGATCCATCGGGGCGCAGTTGCCGCCCCAGCAATTGGTCGAGCCGCCGAGGAATCGCTTCCTCGACGCGATGCCGACTCCGATGTCGCCGATCCACTCGCCCCGGTCGAGGCCCCGTCGCGCCGGGTCGTGCTCGAGGCCGCCGGTCTCGAGCACGATCACGGTGGCTCCCGCGCGGTCTGCAGCCTGGGCGATGGTGAGGCCGGCTGCCCCGGAACCGACGACGACCAGATCGGCCGACAGGGTCTGTCCGGCCAAGGTCGATGCCTCTCGAAACACGTGCGATCTGCTCCCGGATCGACGTCGATCACCGACGGAATGTCGTCGAGCGGGCGACGCCGCGGCGAGCCGGAGCGTCGTGTCGGTGGCCGTCGATCCGGTGCCACCTTTTCGCCTTGGCCGCGACGATACGACCGAGCCGGGCGGCGGGCGGTTCCGACCCGATGAGTGAACCTACCCACGACGAGCAACGTCTCGGTCCAGGCCGTGACAACCGGCTCGTTTCGGCCTCTGGCGTCGGGGTACGACGCTTCCATGATCCAGCTGAACCCCAACGATGCACCGTCGAACGGGACCCCCGAGTCGACTCCCGGTCCCGGGTCCGCTCCGACCCCCGAGGTCGCCGAGCCCGGCACCCCGACCAAGATCGCCGAGTATCCCCGCTACGTCGACGCCCAGCGAGCCGTCGACACCCTCTCGGACGAGGGGTTCCCCGTTTCGCAGGTGTCGATCGTATGGGCCGGTTTGCGTCACATCGAATACGTCACCGGTCGCGAGACCATCGCCAGTGCGGCGCTGCGCGGAGCCGCCGTCGGCGCGTGGTTCGGTTTCTTCCTCGGCCTGCTGTTCGCCGGACTCGGTGACACGGCCGAGACGACGATCTTCGGCGCGATCGCCGCCTACGCCCTCACCGGCGCCTTCGTCGTCGGCGTCTACCGAGCGGTCGGCCACTGGGCTCGACGTGGCACCCGCGACTTCGCCACGACCGGCGTCATGGACGCCGAACGGTACGAGGTCTGGGTCGACCCCGACCTGGCGCCCCGAGCGACCCAGCTCCTGCGGGCCGAGCAGATCATGCTCTGATCCTGACAGACCTGAACTGGCGAGATCTGAACACCAGCAATCTGAACACGAGAAAGAAGACCACCATGAACACCACCACCCGGATGGAACAGCCGGCGGACGACGGTGCGGCCGCCCACAGCGAGCACGTCGACCGGCTCGCCGCCGACACCGATGACCTCGTCGCCATGCTCACCCGCCACCACGCGGCCGGCGGCGACCTCCATCCCGAGGCGCTCGACGCCTCGACCCGGCTCGCCGCCAGCGTCCGTGACCTGCAGGCCATGCTGTCCCGCAACCACGACGCCTCCCGCGACGACGGGGCCATCCTTCACTGATCCGTCAGATGCCTGCAGCTCGGCGACGACGCTGCAACGGTTCGATGACGAAACGCCGGGTTGCCTCCCGACGTTGCGATCATCTTCCGAGGGGCAGGCGACCGGGGGTCGCCGACGGGCGTCCCCACCCATGCCAGCCGGGGCTACGGCGATGCGGGCGGAATCCACTGTGATCCGCAAGGGGTTCGACTCCCCCCGATGGCACCGTCACCCCGACAGCTGGTCGGTCTCTACGTGACACCCGCTACACAAGGCCGGTGACCGAGTTGTTGTTGCCCTGATCCCCGTCCTCCACGAGGCTGTTCGAGGCCCGGACATTTCACTTCCGGAGCCAGGTGCCGACGCTGTCTGCAAGGCCCGAGTTCCTGGAGGGATGCCATGACCGAACAACCGCCGCCCACGTCCGGCTGGACCGATGGCTACGGCCAGACCCACGAGGGCGCGCCGCCCGAGGGGTACTGGATCGCCAGCGACGACCGCTGGTACCCGCCCGAGCTCGCCGCTGACGCGGCTCCTACTGATGCAGTGCCCACCGATGAGTTGGCCGACTTCGCGGCCCCTGCGGCGGCCATGCCGACCGTCGGCGACGACCCGGCGTCGTCGTTCGACGCGCCGGGCTCGTTCCCTCCGCCGGGTGCGCCGCCCGCCCCCGCCCCTGACCCTGCCGCCGCCCCCGACGCCGGCTTCGGCCCGCCGTCGGCCGCTCCGCCGATGACGCCCCCGCCGGGTGCTGCGCCAATGGGAGCCCCGGCCCCGATGGCCGCACCGGGTGCTCCCGGCGGACCGGGTGCCCCGGGCTTCCCCGCCCCGGATCCCTCCGCCACCGGTGGCTCGGGCGATGACTCCAAGAAGCTGCTCATGATCGGTGCGGCCGTGCTCGCCGCCGTGGTCCTGCTCGGTGGCGCAGCGTTCGCTGTCCTCGGTGGTGGCGATGATGAGGCCGCCGAGACCGTCGAGGCGATAACCGGCGACGACGAGTCGACCGAGACCACGGCAGCGTCCGGCAGCGACACGACCGAGGCCACCGAGGCCACCGAGACGACCGAGACGACCGAGCCTTCGGACGCCGGGTCGGAGTCGACCGAGACCACGCAGGCCGGCGACGGGTCCACCCCGCCCCCGGTCGCCGAAGGCGCCCGGGTCGGCGCCGAGGGCATCTCGTGTGCGCCTCGCCCGGACGAGCTGATGCAGCTGGTCGCCACCAACTCGACCTCGGATATTGTCGACTACTGGCTGACTGTCGCCTTCTTCGACGACGCCGGCAACCGGATCGCCGACGAAGCCGCCTGGCTCGACTCGATCCGCCCGGGCGAGACGATCGTCGAGGACCAGTTCACCTTCGAGGAGGGATGGACCACCTGCGAGGTGATCGACGCCGATGTGTCCTCCGTCGACCTCGACCCGACGCTGCTCGCCGATGTTTCGGCCTGCACCGTCGAGGGGGCCGACTTCGCCGGCGATGTCTCTGGGTCGGTGTCGGTGACCAACAGCGGCGATGCCGCCGGTGACTACGTCGTCGACGTGGCGCTCATCGACCCGAGCGGCCAGCGGCGCGGCACCGGCACCATCTACATCGACCAGGTCCGACCTGGCGAGACGGCGCCCGGCGACCTCTTCACGTGGGTCGACCACGAGCCGGGCTTCACCTGTGAGGTCGTGACAGCGATCCGCTACGACGCCTGATCAGGCTCGTTCAGGTCTCGATCAGACTGCCGGACGGGTGGCCGCCACAGCGGTGGCGGCCGCCGACAGCAGGACCTCGGTCGACATCTCGGCGATCTCCTCGGGGCTGCGATCGAAGTCGAGCCGCAGCGACTGGGTCGTGAACGCCGACAGGTGGACGGCGACCGTGTCGCTGAGCCAAGCCGGGATCTCGCCCTCCCCACCGCTGAGCGACCACAGCTTCTCGGTCACCTTGCCGACGAAGCGCACGCGGGCCTCGCGCCGAGCACCGGCGGCATCGCGCAGCTCGCCGTCGAGCTGGGTCTGGAGAGCGGTGATCTCCCAGTAGATGCGGCCGTTGCCCTCGTTGATGCCGTGAACCACGCCGAGCAGGCGACGGAGCCACTGGTCCACGGCCTCGCCCTCGCGATGCAGGGGCAGATTCGAGCCATACGACTCCAGCCCAGCCCGCAGCGCCCTGGCCAGGAGATGTTCACGGGTGCCGAAGTGGCGGAACACGGTTCGGCGGCTGATGCCGGCGATCTCGGCGACGTCGTCGACCGTGGTCTCGAGCCCTCGGGTGGCCATCGCCGTCCGGGCGGCCTTGATGATCTTGCGTTGCGCCCGTTCCCGGGCGCTCGTCCCCTCCGTCGAGGCCGTGTCGCCGGCGGCATCGCCCAGGGAGTCGTCGAGGGGGTCGGCGACAAGATCGGAACTGCTCATTCGATCGAGACTAGCGAAGTTGCCGCGTCGGGAGGTTTGTCGCTGCGGCAGCACGGGTACCGGTGATCGCATGACGGAACTCGACACACGGCCCGAACCGCCATCCTCTACGCTCCGAACCACGGTGTTCATGCTGCGCTCCATGTCGGAGCGCCACCAGAACGAGGTCGCAGTGAAAGTCACCCTCACCCAGATCGACGACGAGATCAGAGCGTCGGTCGCAGGGGAGATCGACGCGGACAACTGCAAGTCGTTCGCCGATCCGTTCGTGGGAACCGAGGGAGTGGCGCTCACCGGCAACAAGATCGTGCTCGACGCCGCCGAGCTGAGCTTCATCGACTCGTCCGGGGTGTCCGAGCTCCTGCGGATTCGCGACGCCGCCGCCCAACACGGCGGCTCGCTCGTGATCGACGCTCCCACGCCGGCGGTTCGACGGGTGCTGGAGATCACCGGGCTGCTCGCGACGTTCGGACTCGCCTGATGGCCGCCGATTCCACCTCCAAGGGGCTGCTCGCCTCCGCCCCGGCTGTTCTGGCCAGCCCGATCGTGCGAAAGCGGTTGCTGCCCCTCGCCTGGCGGTTCGCGAAGCGTCACCCCGTCGTCGCCTCGGCCGGCGCCGTCGGCGCCGGCGTGATGTGGTGGCGCAACCAGGACACCGCGCCCTAGTCAGTGGGTGATCATGCCGCCGGTGACGTTGAGCGCCTGCCCGGTGCAGTAGTCGCCGCCCGGCGACGCCAGGAACGCCACCATCTCGGCCACGTCACCGGGCGTGCCGAGGCGCCCGAGGGGTGACAGCGCCGACCACTCGGCGACCTGTTCCTCCGATCGGGTGTCCGCTCCCATCTCGGTGAGCACGTACCCGGGACAGACGGCGTTGACGGTGATGCCGTGGCACCCGAGCTCGGCCGCTGCGACCTGGGTGAGGGAGATGACGGCCGCCTTCGACGCGGCGTAGTGGGCCTGCCCCGGCGCTCCGACCTTGCCGCCCATCGACGCCGTGTTGACGATGCGGCCCCCGCTGCCGCCGGCGATCATCGCCGAGGCCGCGGCCTGGATCGTCACCAGCATCGACCTGGTGTTGACGGCGAACATCTCGTCCCATTCGCTCGGATCGATCTCGAGCAGGGGAGTGATCCGGAAGATCCCGGCGTTGTTGACCAGCACGTCGAGCCCGCCCAGCCGGCCGACCGCCTCCTCGACGGCGGCCCGAGTGGCGTCGACGTCGGCGAGGTCGACGACGATGCCCGGCGCCCGCTCGCTGGCCAGGCGATCGAGCACGATCACGTCGCATCCCTCGTCGATCAACCGGTCGACGATGGCGGCGCCGATCCCGCGCGCACCGCCGGTCACGACGGCGGTCGCGCCATCGAACCGGCGGGTCATCGGGTTGCTGCAGCGCACCCGGTCGATGCTAACCGTTGGCCGTCGACCGGGTGCCCGGCCTCACGCCAGCTCGAGGTTGTTGGCGTAGCGGGTCAACATGAAGCCGGCGGCCAGCAGCGCCGTGCCGACCGCCGCCAGGGCGGACGTCGCACCAGGCCCCGTCACCGGGAGTTCGGTCAGCGGCGTGGTCGGAGCGACGACGACGGTCTGACTCGTCGGTGCGGCTGT
>JAWSVN010000156.1:0-2886 GCA_033851875.1 Acidimicrobiales bacterium | reverse complement strand
GGTGGTCGGTTCGGTCGTCGGTGTCGCACACGACACCACGGTCGCCGTCACGGTGACCCCGCCGCTGAACACCCCGTCGGGTCCCATCACGAGGGTCGCCACCAGGTCGGCGCCGAGCGCGCCCGTGGCGGTGCCCGACACCGAACCACCCGCCACGTCCTCCACCCCGGCCAGCACGATGGAGGTGTCACCCGAACGAACGACGATGTCGTTCCCCGGGTGCACCGAGTGCTGGTTGGAGGACGTGGCGGTGGCGGACCAGGTGCAGACCTGGCCCTCCGTGCCCCCGAGAGGGGCGCGTCCGAGTTCGATGTGTGAGCCGGGTTCGGCCCAGATGTAGGTCGTCCCTACGGTCAGGTCACTGCCGTCGACCGGCGACGCGAACGCCGCGGTCAACACCAACGCGCCGAGGATCGACACCACCGCGGCGGCCGCTCGTGCGGTCGCTGGTCGACGTCGGGATCTCGAGCCGTCTCGCATCTGTCGCATCGCGGTCTCCTTTGACGAACGACGCTGTACGGAGCGATCGTCCGCCTCCGGAACCGCCCGGCCCAGAGTCCAACGTCACAACCACACCAACAACTCCCACTCCAACAACTCTGTCCCCGTTCTCGGAATACTCACAGGAAGCGGTGCGACACTCTCGGGTGTGAGCGAACGACACCTGCTGATCGTGGACGACGAGGAGAACCTCCGGACGATGCTGGCCGCCGCGCTGCGTCACCACGGGTTCGCCGTGACGATGGCGGCGGACGGTCGTGAGGGCCTCGACGCGGTCAAGTCCGCCCGCCCCGACCTGGTCCTGCTCGACGTGATGATGCCCGAGCTCGACGGCTTCGAGGTGTGCCGTCGCATGCGCACCGAGGGCGACCGCACCCCGGTCCTCTTCCTCACCGCCAAGGACACCACCGCCGACAAGGTGCGGGGCCTCACCCTCGGCGGCGACGACTACCTGCAGAAGCCGTTCAGCCTCGACGAGCTCGTCGCCCGGGTCGAGGCGATCCTGCGTCGTTCCGGCAACGAGCCGAGCAGCACCGTCTACGAGGCCGCCGACCTCGTGCTCGACGACGACGCCCACCGGGTGATGCGCGCCGGGCAGGAGGTGGCGCTGTCGCCCACCGAGTACAACCTGCTGCGCTACCTCCTGATCAACCAGGGGCGGGCCCTGTCGAAGGCCCAGATCCTCGACCATGTGTGGAACTATGACTTCGGCGGCGATGGTGGGGTGGTGGAGACCTACATCGGCTACCTGCGCAAGAAGGTCGACAACGTCGAACCGAAGCTGATCCAGACCATTCGCGGCGTCGGGTACTCCCTGCGAGCGCCCTGACATGCGGCCGATGTCGCTCCGAGCTCGACTCCTGGCCGGCATGGCGCTGGTGGCCGTGGTGCTCGCCGTCGTCGCCACGGCGATCACGGTGACCACCCGGGAGCAGCTGATCGGCCAGGTCGACGACCGGTTGGCCCAGTCGGCGCGCGACCAGCCGCCGTCCGACGATTCCGCGGACTCCTGGTCCGACGCGACCCCGCCCGAACCGCCACCCGACGCTCCCTCCGGCGAGGACGACGACGATCACGGCCACGGCTACAAGCGCGAGCGTCTCAGCGACCTCTACGAGGGCGTGATCATCGAGGGCGACGAGCTGGTCACCCTGCTCTCGCCCAACATCGGTGGCGACGGGGTCGACGCCGACCGGATCCCGTGGCGCCGACTGCCCGACGACGTCGGCGAGGTCCGCTACTTCGACGTGCCGGGCGACGAGGGCGGCACCTACCGGGTGCGCGCCGTGCGCCTCAGCGAGACCGTCGTCAGCATCACTGGGCTCCCGCTCGACGACGTCAACGAGACGATCACTCGCCTCGTCGTCCTCCAGGGCGGCGCCCTCCTGGTCGTCCTCGGGGTCCTCGGCGCCGTCACCTTCTGGGTGGTCCGGCTCGGCATCCGCCCGGTGAAGGACATGACGTCGGCCGCCTCCCAGATCGCCGCCGGCGACCTCGGTGTGCGACTGCCCCAAGCGGCCGAGGGGACCGAGGCCGGCGCCCTCGCCACGGCCCTGAACCGCATGCTCGGGCGGATCGAGACCGCCGTCGACGAACGAGCCCAGTCGGAGGAACGGCTGCGACGCTTCGTGGCCGACGCGTCCCACGAACTGCGGACCCCGGTCACCACGATCCGGGGCTACGCCGAGCTCTACCGATTCGGCGGCCTCGACGACAAGGACGCCCTCGACGACGCCATGCAGCGCACCGAGGCCGAGGCGCTGCGCATGGGCCGCCTCGTCGAGGACATGCTGGCCCTCGCCAAGCTCGACGAGGAACGCCCGCTCGCCGCCGAGCCGGTCGACCTCGCCGAGATCGCCGGCGAGGCGGTGGCCGACGCCCGCGTGGTGGCCCCCGAGCGCCAGCTTGAGCTCGACGCCGAGGCGGCCGTGGTCGTCGGCGACCCGGATCGGCTGCGCCAGGTCGTGGCCAACGTGGTCGGCAACGCCCTCGTCCACACCGACGATGCCACGATCACCGTCCGCACCCGCCTGCTCCCTGGCGGCGGCCCGGACCCCCTCGCCGTGCTCGAGGTGATCGACGACGGGTCGGGCATGGAACCCGAGGTGGCGGCCCGCATCACCGAGCGGTTCTACCGGGCCGACGCCTCACGGTCCCGGCGACGCGGCGGCAGCGGCCTCGGCCTCGCCATCGTCGATGCCGTCATCCGATCCCACGGCGGTCGGGTCGAGGTGGAGAGCGCGGTCGGTGAGGGAACCACCGTGCGCCTGTTCGTCCCGATCGACACTCCGGACGAATCGTCACCCGGTTCCCAGCCAACTCCCAGGAATGACCCGTAGGTTCGTTCCATGACCCCCGCCTCCTCACGCCTCCGGAAGGCCCTCG
>JAWSVN010000155.1:0-11157 GCA_033851875.1 Acidimicrobiales bacterium | reverse complement strand
GTGACCAGGATCTTGTCACCCTCGGGACCCTCGAGCCGGTGCCAGCCCCGCCACTGCACGACGCCGCCGCGCACCGGAAGTCGCGACCGGGGCCCGGGCCGGAACGAGCCGTCGGCCAAGCCGTCGACCACCAGGGCCGACACGGCGCGATCGAGGGCGCGCCCACTGCCGGGCTCCGACACCTGACCGTCGGCGTCGACGACGAGGGCGCTCGGGTTGGCCGACAGGGTGACGAGGTGCCGGCTCGACATCAGCACCGCCGGGGCGCTCTCGCGCCACTCGGCCCGGAACCGGATCTCGAAGCCGGCGTGGCCCCAGCGATACTCCGGCGGCAGGAACACCTCCGACACCGGCTCGCCGACGGTTCCCATCCGCACCGCCGCGCCACCGCCGACCGCCTCGACCACGGCGTGGCTCCCCAACGCCGCGCTCCCGTCGGGCAGCCGCAGCGTGACCCGATGCCGTCCCGGGCCGACCTCGAAACACACCTCGATGCCAGTGGCGAGGGTCTCGACTCGTTCGTGCCATGGTCCGCCGCCACCGAGGTCGGCCCCGGACAACGCCGAGCCGTCGACGGCCTCACCCGTGTAGAGCAGCATCGGCGCCCCGGCGCTCACGCCGAGACGACGGGGATCCGGGTCCGGTGCCGGGGCTTGGCGGTCACCTCGACCAGTTCGCCGGTGAGGTACTGCATCGCGGCGTCGAGCACTCGCACCTCGGCGAAGGTGCCGACCCGCAGCGGCTCGGACGGGAAGTGGATCAGCTTGTTGTGGACGGTCCGACCGCTCAGCACCGCCGGGTCCTTCTTCGACGGGCCTTCGACGATCACCTCTTCGACCCGACCGATCCGGGCCCGGTGCTTGGCCAGGGCCGATCGCTCGATCACGGTGCGGAGCCGGGCGTAGCGGTCCTTCACCTCGTCCGGGTCGCAGAACTGCTCGACCATCTCGGCGGCCTCGGTGCCGGGGCGGGGCGAGTAGACGAAGGTGTAGGCGTTGTCGAACTCCGCCGCGGCCGCCACCTCGAGGGTGGCGGCGAAGTCGTCCTCGGTCTCGCCGGGGAAGCCGACGATGATGTCGGTGGTGACCGCCAGGTCGTCGATCGTGTCGCGGGCCTGGGCCAGCTTGGCCAGGAATCGTTCGCCCGTATAGCCACGATGCATCGCGGCGAGGATCCGATCCGACCCCGACTGGAGCGGGAAGTGCAGGTGGGGGACCACGGCCGGCACCGCCGCCATCGCCTCGAACACGTCGGGCGTCATGTCCTTGGGGTGGGGGCTCGTGTAGCGAATCCGGCGAAGACCGTCGATCTCGCCGAGCCGGCGGAGGAGCTCGGCGAACATCGGCCGGGCCCGCACGTCCTCACCGGCCGCCCGAGCCGCAAGGGCCAGGTCGCGGCCGTAGGAGTTGACGTTCTGACCGAGCAGGGTGACCTCGACCACACCCTCGCCGGCGAGCTGGGCGGCCTCGGCCACGATCTCGTCGATCGGGCGGGAGATCTCGGCCCCTCGCACCGACGGCACGATGCAGAACGCGCAGCTGTTGTCACAGCCGATCTGGATGGTGAGCCAGGCCCCGTGGTCGGTCTCGCGCTTCACCGGCAGAGCCGACGGGAACGCCTCGGCCTCGTCGAGGGCGGCTTCCTCCCAGATCTCGGTGACCGGGCCGTCGGCCCGAGCCGCCGCCATCAGTTCGGTGGCGCGATGCACGTTGTGGGTGCCGAAGACGACGTCGACGTGGCCGGCCCGCTCCTGGATCTGGTCGCGGTCCTTCTGGGCCAGGCAGCCCGCCACGACGATCTGCATGTCGGGGTTCTGCTGCTCCTTGGTGACCTTGAGGTTGCCGAGCTTGCCGTAGAGCTTGTTGTCGGCGTTCTCCCGGATGCAGCACGTGTTGAGGACCACCACATCGGCGCTGGTCTCGTCGTCGGTCGGGGTGTAGCCGTCGGCTTCGAGCAGTCCGGCGATCCGCTCGGAGTCGTGCTCGTTCATCTGGCACCCGTGGGTGATGATCTTGTAGGAACCGGCCACCCGGCCAGCCTACCGAGCAGCGATGACGAGCGAATCCGCGAGTTCGAGGCGGCCGGCCGGGATCGACGGGTCACCGGCCCGGAGCTTCTCGTAGGCCCGGGCCTTCTCGCCGTCGACGTCGGTGACGAGCCACACCACCGCATGGGCCGCCTGCAGGGTCGGGATCGTCAGGGTCACCCGCCGATGGCCGGCGTAGACCGCGTCGGTGACGGCGACCACGGCGTCGACGTCGAGGACCGGATCGCCCGGCACCAACGAGCCGGTGTGGCCATCGGCGCCGAGGCCCAACTGGACCAGGTCGAGGCTGCCGGTGCCGTTGGTGGCGGCGTCGAGCGAGGCGGCGAACTCGGCGAGCTGGGCGGTGTCGGGCACGGCCCCGTCGTCGCCGACCGGGAGCGTGAGCCACGTGGCGTCGGTGGCGCCGAGGGCAGCCTGCTGCGAGGTGAGGTTGCGGGCCGGGTCACCGAGCGGCACGCACCGCTCGTCGACCTGGACGAGCGTGACGTCGCCCCACGGCACGTCGGCGTCGGCCAGCGCCTCGAACACTGGCACGGGCGTGGAACCGCCGCTGATCCCGAACGCGGCCGAGCCGCGCTCGTCGACGATGGCCCGCAGGGTTCGGGCGATGGCGTCGACCGACTGCGAGGTCCACACCGAGGCCTGCACCAGGCGGGCCTCGAACAACGACTCGGTTCCTTCACTGCGACGCAGGCCGAACATCAGCTCTCCCGTCCGATGGCTTCCCACCACGCGGCGGCGCCGACGAGGGCGGCGTCGTCGCCGAGTTCGGCGTTGACCACGTCGATGGTGCCGATGCGTGGACCGTGAGCCTGCACCATGCGCTCGACGATCGGCAAGACGAGATCGCCGTGCATGCCGACGCCGCCGCCGATCACGACCATCTGCGGCGAGACGATCCAGCACAGGTTGACCACGCCGAGGGCGGCCGCCTCGATACCCGAGGTGAAGACCTCGTTGGCTGCCTCGTCGCCGGCCCGCACCAGGTCGGTGAGGTAGCCCGATGCCGGGTCGAGCCCGGCGGCGGCCTGGGCCTTGCCGAGGGCGGTGCCCGAACCGAGACCTTCGACCGTGCCGTCGCCGCCGGCGGCGGTGAGGTCGCGGTCGATGATCGTGTGGCCGATCTCGCCGCCGGAGTAGCGGCCCCGCATCAGCTTCGAGCCGAGCACGATGCCGGCGCCGACACCGGTGGAGATCGTCACGTAGACGACGTCGCGGTGGGACTGCCCGGCGCCGAAGGTCGCCTCACCGACGGCCGCAAGGTCGCAGTCGTTGGCGAGAGCGACGTCGAGGCCGGTGCGGCGGGTCAGCCAGGCGTCGGTCAGCAGCGGCACCCACGACGGCGGCAGGTTGGGGGCGTGCACCAGGGTCTCGGCGTCGTGGTCGATCACACCCGGGAGGCCGATCACGGCCCTGCTGACGTCGTAGCCCTTCGACACCTCGTCGATCAGCTTCACCAGCGCCGTCGGCTCCTCGTCCGCGCTCGGCGTCGCCCACCGGTCTCGACGGACGATCGTGCCGTCGTGCTCGACGAGGGCACCGCGCAGGTGGGTGCCGCCGAGGTCGATGGCGACGGTCAAGGGTGCACTCATGACGGGGTCTCCGTTGGCTCGTCGCCGCTGCCCGAGGTCCCGGGCGGGGTGGTCTCGGTGTGGCCGCCGAACTGGGCTCGCATCGCCGAGAGCACCTTGTCGGAGAACTCGGCGTTGCCTCGCGAGGCGAACCGGGAGAACAGCGAGTCGGCGATCACCGGGGTCGGACGGCCGGCCTCGATCGCCTCCTGCACGGTCCAGCGTCCCTCACCCGAGTCGGGCACGTGGCCCCCGAAGCCGTCGAGGCCGGGGTCGGCGACGAGGGCGGCGGCGGTCAGGTCGAGCAACCATGAGCCGACCACGCTGCCACGGCGCCACACCTCGGCGATGGCGGCGACGTCGAGGTCGTAGCGCTCGGTTCCCTCGAACAGGCCGAGGCCCTCCGCGTAGGCGGCCATGATCCCGTACTCGACGCCGTTGTGGACCATCTTCACGTAGTGCCCGGCGCCCGACGGGCCGCAGTGGAGCCAGCCTCGTTCCGCCGGGCTCGGGTCGCCGGCGCGACCGGGGGTGCGCTCGACCTCGCCGACGCCGGGTGCGATGGCGTCCCACAGCGGGGCGAGCCCGGCCACCGCGTCGTCGTCGCCGCCGATCATCAGACAGAAGCCCCGCTCGAGGCCGAAGACACCGCCGCTGGTGCCGACATCGAGGTAGTGGACGCCACGCTCGGCCAACCACGCGGAGCGCTCGAGGTCGAGGGGGAAGTGGGTGTTGCCGCCATCGATGAGCACGTCGCCGGGGTCGACCAGGTCGGCGAGTTCACGGACCACGTCACCGACGAAGCGGTCGGGAACCATGATCCAGATCGTTCGAGGGGCCGGCAAGGCGGCGACGAGGGCCGGGAGATCGGCGACGACCTCGGCCACGCCGTCGGCCGTGAGCGGGGCTCCGGCAGAGGGGTCGGGGTCGTAGCCAACGCAGGAGAAGCCGTGGGCGTGGGCCCGACGCACCAGGTTGGCCCCCATGCGACCGAGCCCGATCATGCCGAGAGTTGGAGGGTGGTCGACGGTGGATGCCATGCGATCAGTCTGCTCGCTCACGGCGCCGACGGATCGGCACAGAACACTGCCTCGTCGGCGACGAACGCCTTGAACTCGAGGGCGTTGCCGGCCGGGTCGGTGACGAACAGGGTGTGTTGCTCGCCGATCTCACCGGTGAAGCGGGTGGTCGGCTCCATGAGGAAAGGCACGTCGGCCGCCGCCAGTCGGTCGGCCAGGCGACGCCAGGCCGCCACCGGCAACACGAGGCCGAAGTGGTGGGCCGGCACCTCGTGACCGTCGACGGGGTTGGTCGCGACGTCGGCCCGCAGCGTCGCGTCGGAGGCGTCGTCGAGATGGGCGACGATCTGGTGGCCGTGGAGGTCGAAGTCGACCCAGCGTTCGTCGGATCGCCCCTCGCGGCAGCCGAGGACGCCGCCGTAGAAGGCGCGGGCGGCGTCGAGATCATCGACCCCGAAGGCGAGGTGGAAGCGGGGTCGGAACAAGCTCGGCGACCGGACTCCGGCGTCGAGGCGACGCAGGACGTCGAGGTCGAAGTCCTCGAGCGAGGCGAGGGTGACGTCGGCGAAGCCGAACGCCTCGCTCCCCCGCAGCGCCGGATCGGGCACGGCGATGACGCGCATGCGGGCCGCTCGGGCAGCGATGGCCCCGGTGACCGAGTCCTCGAACGCCACGCAACGCGACGGCTCCACGCCCAACAGGCGAGCCGTGGCGAGATAGGGGTCGGGATGCGGTTTGCCGTAGGGGTCGTCCTCGGCCGAGTGGGCGAATTCGAAATGTTCGACCAGACCGATCGCCTTGAGGGTGGCGCCGATCAGCTCGTTGGTCGACGACGAGCAGAGCGCAACGCGAAGCCCTGCCGCCACACACGCCTCGACCGTGGCCACCGCGCCCGGCAGCGGATCGCGCTCGGCCACGAGTTCACACATGCGGTCGATGATCCGGTCCCCGACCTCGTCGGGGGTCGGGCTGGGACCCCAGGACCGCTCGGCCGCCCAGATCCGCGTGATGTCGTGGATCCGGATCCCGGTGGTCCGGTCGAAGTCGGCCGTGGTGTAACCGAGGCCGAGAGCGTCGGACGCCTCCTGCTCGGCTCGGCGCCACAAGGACTCCGATTCGACCAGGAGGCCATCCATGTCGAAGATCACCGCGTCGATCGAGACGAGATCGAGCTGGTCGGAGGGGGGCATGCCTCCGACCGTACCGGTGCCCCGGTCGACGCCCGCCCTACTCGAGCGAGATCGGCTCGTCGATGTCGACCTCTTCGTCGGACGGGATCAAGCCAACGGCCTTGAGCACCCGATCCTGGATCTCCATCATCAGATCGGGGTTGGCGCCCAGGAAGTTCTTGACGTTCTCCCGACCCTGCCCGATCTGCTCGCCTTCGTAGGTGTACCAGGCACCGGATTTCTTCACGATGCCTTCGTCGACGGCGATGTCGAGCAGCGAACCCTCTCGACTCACGCCCTTGCCATACATGATGTCGAACTCGGCCTGCCGGAACGGCGGAGCGACCTTGTTCTTCACGACCTTCACTCGGGTCCGGTTGCCGACGACCTCGCCGCTGTCCTTGAGGGACTCGATGCGACGGATGTCGAGACGGACCGACGAGTAGAACTTCAACGCCCGGCCACCAGGGGTGGTCTCGGGGCTGCCGAACATCACGCCGATCTTCTCACGCAGCTGGTTGATGAAGATGCAGATCGTCTTCGACTTGTTGAGATTGGCCGTGATCTTGCGGAGCGCCTGCGACATGAGGCGGGCCTGGAGGCCGACGTGGCTGTCGCCCATCTCACCCTCGATCTCGGCCCGAGGGGTGAGCGCAGCGACCGAGTCGATCACGATGATGTCCATCGAGCCCGAGCGAACGAGGATGTCGGCGATCTCGAGAGCCTGCTCACCGGTGTCGGGCTGAGAGATGAGCAGCTCGTCGACGTCGACGCCGATGTTGGCGGCATAGGCCGGGTCCATCGCGTGCTCGGCGTCGATGTAGGCGCAGACCCCCCCGTTGCGCTGGGCCTCGGCCACGGCGTGCATGGCGAGCGTCGACTTACCCGACGCCTCCGGGCCGTAGATCTCGACCACGCGGCCACGGGGCAGGCCGCCGACGCCGAGCGCGATGTCGAGGGCGAGGGCGCCGGTCGGGACGGTCTCCACCGCCATGTTGGTCCGCTCGCCCATCTTCATGACCGAGCCCTTGCCGAACTGCTTCTCGATCTGACCGAGCGCCATCTCGAGTGCCTTGTTCTTCTCCACGGTGTTCCTCTCGCGTTGCTGTGTTTCGCGTTGCTGGTCGCACTGTTCGTGCTGTTCGGGTACTTGCCTGGGTCGATGCCGACCGGGGTCGATCTCGACGATGTGGCCAACCTACGCAGGGGGTGTGACAGCCATCGACGGCAGGCATCCCGGGGCCGGACGACAGGAGTGTAACTTCGAACGTCTGTTCGAACAACGATCGAACGAATGTTTGTGTCGACGTCGAAGATCGAGCTCTCACTCCGCGCGCCGCACGACCCGTCGCGGCCGAGCCCTACTGAGTAGCATCGGCAATCGATGACGACCGGGGGATCAACGCGCATCGGCAGAAGGCGGCCCGACGGCTGGCGGTCCGGCGCGCTCCTCGCCCTCGTCGCGGCCTCGACGTTGACCGTCGGTTGCACGGACGATCCCGAACCGGCGACGGCCGCCGAGCTGCTCGAGGCCCTCGAGGGTCGGGAGCTGAGTGCGGTGGAGGAGACCGAGCGGCTCGGGGTGATGGAGCTGTTGTGCGACCTCGACGAGGCCGTGCTCGTCGAGTTGTGGGATCGGCTCGACGACGAACAGCTCGCCTTCCAGGACATCGCCTTCGGGCGGACCTGCCCCGAGCGCAACACGCTCTACGCCGAGGAGACGGGCCGGTTCGCCACCGATGAATGAGCGCCACCTCGACGACCCGGCGGCTCCTCTCCTGTCGGTGCTCGGGGCCGTCTCACTCCGCGAGACCGCTGGCGGCACCGCCGGGGTCGGCGGCCCGAAGCCGCAGGCGATCCTCGCCCGACTGGCACTGGAGGCGCCGGCCGTCGTCTCCGTCGACCGCCTGATCGACACCGTCTGGGGCCCGCATCCGCCGTCGAAGCCCGAGGTCACCCTCCGGACCTACATTTCCCACCTTCGCCGAGCCCTCGAACCCACGGCTTCTCACCTCGGGCTCGCCTCCGGCGACCTGCTCGCCACTCGCTCCCCCGGGTACTGCCTCCTGCTCCCGACCGACGAGATCGACCTCCATCGCTTCCGCCGCCTCGCCGACAGCGCTCTCGCCCCTGCGCCGACCGCCGACCCGACCGAGGGCCGCGACCGCTGCCGTCGAGCGCTCGAGGTCTGGCCGACGGGACAACTCGGCGACAGCCCGCTCGCCGCGCTGACAGCCGAGGCGGCCGACCTCCGCGAGCTTCGCTCGGCCTTGATCGAACGCTCGGCCCGCCACGATCTCGTCGAGGGCCGACCGGCCGACGCCCTGGGCGACCTCCGGTCCGTGATCGCCGCCGAGCCACTCCGTGAGGAGCCGCGACGGCTGTTGATTCTCGCCCTCTACCGTGCCGGTCGTACCGCCGAGGCGCTGCGAGCGCACGAGGCGGCACGCAAGGACCTGGCCGAGGCGCTCGGCCTCGAACTGTCGCCCACGTTGCGCGACCTCGAGCGCATGATCCTCGACCACGACCCGGCACTGCTCACGGCCGACCCGGCACCGATCGCCCCTCGATCGGCCGTCGGCGACGCCGCCCCGACGGCCGGACCCACACGAGCGCGGGTGATCGGTCGTGACGACGAACTCGAGGTCGGCTACCGCCACATCGACCGGGTCCTCGACGGGCATGGCTCCCTGCTCGTGCTGACCGGCGAACCGGGAATCGGCAAGACCACCCTGGCGACCGCGTTCGCCGACCGGGCCGCGACCAGGGCGAGCGTGGCGTGGGGTCGATGCCACGACGGCGGCGAGTCGACCACGCTCTGGCCATGGACACGAGCGCTGCGCAACCTGCTCCACGACCTCGACGACGACGACCTGGCTCGGGTCCTCGGTCCGCAGCGTCCCGAGATCGCCGGGCTCGTGCCCGACCTCGGCCGACGCCTCGACACCGAGCCGTCGATCGCCCGGGACGACCGGACGCTCGGCGATGCCATCGCTGCCGTGATCCGGCGGCTCGCTGCCGATCGACCGGTGGTGATCGTGCTCGACGACCTGCACTGGGCCGACCAGCCGAGCGTCGAGGTGTTGGCGACGATCTCGCCCTCACTCCTCGACGCCCCGGTCGGCATCGTCGCCACCTGGCGATCGACCGAGGAGGTCGACGAATCGATCGTCGGCCGCCTCCACGAGGTCGGACGGCTCGCGGCCGAGGGGCGCGTCGACCTGACCGGCCTCGACCACGACGCCGTCGCGCACCTCGTCGCCGAGCAGGGCCTGGCAACCCTCGACGCCGACGACATCGATCGCCTTCTCGGCCGCACCGCCGGCAACCCGCTCTTCCTCCGGGAGCTGCTCCGCCAACCCGGCGACAGAGCGACGGCGACGGTCCGCGAGGCGATCGATCGCCGACTCGATCATCTCGGCGATGACGTCGGCGCCCTCCTCTCGATGGCGGCGTTGTCGAGGCGTCCGCTCCCGCCGTCGGTCCTGGCCGCGGCGCTCCACCTCGATGGCGCCACCGTCGACGGACTGATCGATCGGGCCGTGGCGGGCGGAGTCCTCGAGAACGTGCGGGTGCTGGCCGCTCACGACGAGGAGACAAGGCTGGCCTTCACCCACTCCCTCATCGCCGAGCGGCTCACGGAACGCCTGCCCTCGAACCAGCGACCGAGTCACCACGCCTCCCTGGCCCGCGCCCTCGAGTCGGCCGACGCCACCGCCGAGTCCCTGGCCTTCCACTATCGACAAGGCGCCGCGGCCGGCACAGCGGCGAAGGGGGCCCACTGGTCGTGGCGAGCGGCCCGCAACGCGATGGCGCTTCACGACCACACCACCGCCGAACGGCTCCTGCGTCAGGCCGAGTCGGTGCTGCCGGCGGATGGTCCGGCAACACTGCGCGTCGACTTGTTGCTCGACCTCGCCCAGGTCGCCAAGTTCCATGCCCGCTACGCCGACGCCCACGAACTGTCGAGCCAGGCGTTCGAGCTGGCAACGACCGCCGGGGACCTCGACCGAATGTGCCTGGCCGCACTGGTGTTCGCCGGCCAGGTCCGGGCCGAGACCAACCGGTACGGCACCCAGTGGCTCGGCTACTGGAACCCGGCCGGCCCGAGCGTCGCCATGCTCGAGGCCTGCCTGGACCGCCTCGACCCGGGGCACCCCCGTCATGCCTCGATCGCCATCGCCCTCGCCGCCCAACTCTTCGGGACCGAGGCCGACCCGGACCGAGGTCGCGCCCTCAGCGTCGCCGCCCTCGATGCCACCCGCGACCGCGGCGACGACATTCTGCTGACGGAGGGTCTGTTCACGTTCCACACCGCCCTGCAGCGCTCCCTCTCGGCCGCGGAACGCGCCGACATCCTCGACGAGCTCGACAGCGCGGCGACACGGGCCGGGCTGGTCGAACGACGCCTCGACGCGTGTCGCGCTCGCTACCTGGGAGCCCTCGAACGGCTCGACCGATCGGGCGCCGACCGTCAGATCGCCCGCGCCGGGCAGCTGGCGACCGCGAGCGACGACTACCTGATCGGCGTGCAGCACCGCTCGATGGAGATCTCCGACCTTCTGCTACGGGGCGAGATCGCCGAGGCCTCGGCCCAGATCCACGCCTCCTTCGAGGAGTTCGCTCCGATCGGCTTCACCTCCCTCGAGGTCTTCGGCATCCAGTTCGCCGCCAGCCTCCAGGAACTCGGCGAGCTCGATCAGGTGATCGACCTGCTCGAGGAGCGATCCATCGGATATCCCGGACCCGCCTACGGCCTGCCCCTCGCCGCCGTCCTGGTCGACGCCGGCCGGTTCGAGGAAGCGGCCAATCGGTATGCCGGCTTCGATCCCGCCGAGGTGGCGAGCGGCGGGGAGGGCGTGCTGCAGTTCAGCTCGCTGTCGTTCGCCGCCGACGTCCTGGCCGAGGTCGGCGCGGAGGCGGATGCCGCGATGGTCTTCGACGCCCTCGCTCCCGCCCGACGACGCATGGTCGCGATGTTCGACGGACTCGTCGTTCGAGGCCTCGGTTCGCTCCCCCTCGGCCGCCTCGCGACTCGCCTCGGACGTCACGCGGAGGCCCGCGAGCTGCTCCTCGAGTCGCTCCACGGTCACCGGAAGATCAAGGCCGCACCCTTCGAGTTGCGAACATTGCTCGCACTCGCAGCCCTCGACGGCACCGACTCCGAGTCGGCGTCGCAGGCCCGTGACCTGGGCGAACAACTCGGCATGGGCTGGTTGGTTCGACGCCGGATGGGTGTCGAGCCCGGGAGGCAATGACATGACGTCGAAGACCCACTGGACGAAACCCCGACAATCTTCAATGATTGTTCAACGGCGGTCTGCGAAACTCTTTCGCAATCTGAGTCTCGA
>JAWSVN010000154.1:0-5979 GCA_033851875.1 Acidimicrobiales bacterium | reverse complement strand
ACACAGGCGCCGTCGAGCTCGGGGAGTACCTGTTCGATCAGCAGGGGGAGCGTCGTCAGCATCGTGCGACGGACGCGGTCGCGGTCGATGCGCTGACGGCCGACCCACTCGATCGTCAGCTCCTGCACGAAGCCGCCCCAGGCTCGGATGAACGCTCGCACGACCGGGTCGTCGGCCCGGTGTTCGAGGCCGATCGCCCGCAGGGTCTGATCGGCGAGGATCTCGCGCACCTCGTCGCGGATCGCGGCCACCTCGTCGTCGCGCTCTGGCGTGCCGGCGGTGGTCGACGCCAGCCACTGGCCGGGGTTGTGCTCGATCGAGCCGAGAAAGCTGTCGACCAGCGTGGCCCACACCTGCTCGGTGCCGAGTGATTCCGGCGGCTCGGCGCTGAGCGGCGCCTTCGCCGACTCGCGAACCACCTCGAGATAGAGGTCGCGCTTGGAGCCGAAGTAGTGGTGGAGGAGGCCCCGGGCGATGCCGGCCTCGTTGGCGATGTCGGAGATCGACACCTCGCTGTAGAGCCGGTCGCGGAACAGCCGAGCGGCGACACCGAGGATCTGCTTCCGGCGCTGGTCGGGATCCATGCGGACGCGGGGTTTGACCTGGGACTGCCGGGCTTGGGACGCCCGGGCTGGGGACTGCTTCGTCTCGGCCACCCCCGCACCGTATCGCATCGATCCGCACGTTATTGGACAGCGTTCAACAGTGGCGGTAGCGTGCCGATTCATGGGAGCACGACGATTTGTCACACCCGATGCCGGCGACGACCTCGACGCCGTCGCCGACCGCCTCGGCCTCACCGCGGACGACCTCCGCTCGTGGAACCTCCACCTCGCCACCCGGCGATCCGTGGGGCTGTTGCCGAGCGACATCGTCTTCGCCGAACCGCCGCCCGCCGCGGGCTGAAGGGTCGCCGCGTGACGGCCCGCATCACCAACGCCGTCGTGGTCGGAGGCCACGACGGTCGTGCCGAACTCGAGGTGGAGATCACCTACCCCAACGGGGGAGTGGCGACCATCTCGCTCGACGAAGAGGCGTGGCACGGCGCCTTGGACCGGACCGGCATCGGTTCGATCGACGACCTCGTCGGGCAGCCGTGGAACATCTTGAATCAAGCAGCACAGAACGCAGGGGACCCGCAATGATCGACCTACTCATCACCAACGCTCGCATCGTCGACGGTTCCGGGGCACCGCCTCGCGCCGGCAGCATCGCGATCGACGCCGGACGGATCGTCGCCGTCGGTGACGATGTGCCCGCCGAGGCCCGCCGGGTCATCGACGCGGGCGGCCAGGTGGCCGCTCCGGGGTTCATCGACCCCCACACCCACTACGACGCCCAGCTCTGCTTCGACCCCTACGCCTTCCCGGCGATCGAGCACGGCGTCACCACGGTGGTGCCCGGCAACTGCTCGCTGTCGCTGGCGCCGCTCAAGGCCGACCAGCGCGACGCCTTCTCGAAGATGTTCCGCCTGATCGAGGAGATGCCCGAGGACGCCTTCGACGCCGGTGTCGACTGGAGCTGGGGCGAGGAGTTCGGCGGCTGGCTCGACGCCCTGGGCGGCAACCTCGCCCTCAACGTCGCGCCCCTCGTCGGCCACTCGGTGCTGCGCATGTTCGTGATGGGGGCCGACGCTCAGCAGCGTCCCGCCAGCTCCGAGGAGATCGCCGAGATGTGTGCGCAGCTGCGGCGGGCCCTCGACGCCGGGGCGGTCGGGCTGTCGACGAGCTTTGTCGACATCGACGAGACCTACCGGCCCGTGCCCAGCCGCTGGGCGGCCGCCGACGAACTCGACGCCCTGGCCGCCGTGCTCGGCGAGCGCGACAAGATGCTCCAGATCGTGCACGAGTTCTATGACGCCGACCTCACCGTCGCCCGTATCGAACAGCTCGCCGACCTGTCGTTGCGCCACGGCCTCACCACGACGCTGTCGCCCCTGTTCCACTCCGACGCCAACCCGGCGGCCACCACGAAGGTGATGGCGGCGATCGCCGAGGCCCGCGAGCGCGGCGCCGTCGTGTGGCCCCAGGTCCAGACCCGCCCGATCGACATCAGCTTCACCCTCGACCAGCGCAGCCTGATGCTGCTCACGATGCCGAAGTGGTGGAAGGCGGCGTCGATCGCCGACCCGACCGAGAAGCTCGCCGCCGTCGCCGAACAGCGCGACGCGTTGGCCGCCGAGATCGACGGCCGGGCCCACGACTTCGTCGTGCGCGACGTCGTCCACGACCGCAACCGTCACCTGATCGGCCGGTCGATCGAGGAGATCGCCGCCGAACAGGGCCGCGGCCACGGCGACGCCCTGCTCGACCTCGCCCTCGACGAGGACCTCGGCACGTGGTTCATCCGCGAGTCGGTCGGCCACAACAACTCCGCCGTCGTCGGCGAACTCCTGGCCGACGACCTCGTGCACGTGGGCGCCTCCGACGGCGGCGCCCACGTCGGCTCGTTCTCGACCTTCGGCGACACCGGCTACCTGCTCGCCGAGTTCGTCCGCAACACCGGAGCGCTCAGCCTCGAAGCGGCGGTGAAGAAGATCACCCTCGACCCGGCCACGATCTGGGGGATCGAGGGTCGTGGGCTGCTCGAGCCCGGCTACGCCGCCGATGTGGTGATCTTCGACCCCGACGCGATCGACCGAGGCCCCGAGATCGCGTCCGACGACTTCCCGGGCGAAGGATTCCGCTGGATCCGTCGTCAGGTCGGCGTCGACACCGTGATCGTCAACGGCGAGGTGGCTTGGAGCGACGAGACCGGCTACGTCGACGACGCCCGCTCGGGCGTGGTGGTCGGCCGATGAAGCACCTCACGATCGATGCCGCCGGCACCCGCATCCACGCCGTCGAGGCGGGGGAGGGGCCGCTCGTCCTGCTCGTCCACGGCTTCCCCGAGTCGTGGTACTCGTGGCGCCACCAACTCCCCGCCCTCGCGGAGGCCGGCTACCGAGCCGTCGCCATCGACGTCCGCGGCTACGGCCGGTCGTCCAAGCCGCTCGCCGTCGAGGACTACCGCATGGTCCGCCACGTCGCCGACAACGTCGAGGTGGTCAAGGCGCTCGGCGCGTCGACCGCCACGATCGTCGGCCACGACTGGGGCGCACCGATCGCCTGGACCTCGGCCCTGCTCCGGCCCGACGTGTTCACCGCCGTCGCCGGTCTGTCGGTGCCCTACTCGCCGCCGTCGGAACACCGCCCCCTCGAGGTGATGCGCCTGATGGGCGGCGACGAGGAGTTCTACATCGAGTACTTCCAGGAGCCCGGCCGGGCCGAGGCCGAGATCGAGGCCGACGTGCGCGACTGGCTCCTCGGGTTCTACTTCACCGCCTCGGGTGACGCGCCGGAACGCGACCTCGACATGGGCACGATCGCCACGATCCCGCACGGCGCCCAGATGAAGGACCGCTTCGCCCGGCCCGACCCGATGCCCGCGTGGCTGAGCGACGACGAGCTCGACACCTACGCAACCGAGTTCGAGTACTCCGGCTTCCGGGGGCCGCTCAACCGCTATCGCAACGTCGATCGCGACTGGGCCGACCTCGCCGCATTCCGCGGCAAGGCGATCGAGGTCCCGGCCCTGTTCATCGGCGGCGACCGCGACGGTCCCACCATCTGGGGTGCGACGGCCATCGAGGCCTTCACCGACACCCTGCCCAAGCTCCACCGCACCCTCATCCTCGAGGGCTGCGGCCACTGGACCCAGCAGGAACGCCCCGACGAGGTCAACGCTGCACTGATCGACTTCCTCGGAGGCCTGGCATGAGCGAGCAGCGCAGCGACCGACAGCACCTCGTCGTGGTGGGCGGCGGCATCGCCGGCATGCTCGCCGCCCTCCTGCTGGCCCGTGACGGTCACGCCGTCACCGTCGTCGAACGAGACGACACCGACCTCCCCGACACCGCCGACGCGGCGTTCGACGGCTGGGACCGCCGGGGCGCACCCCACGCCCGTCAGTCCCACGCCCTGCTGGCCCGGCTCCGCCGCATCCTGCGAGAACGGCTCCCCGACGTCTACGACGCCCTGCTCGACCAGGGGGCGACCGAGCTCTCGGTCGACCGGATCATGCCGCCCGGCATCACCGACCGCGAGCCGCGGCCCGGTGACGACGACCTCGCCCTGCTGTGTTGTCGTCGCCTGACCATCGAGTGGGTCCTGCGCCGTGCCGTCACCGCCGAGCCCGGGGTGACCTGGCGAAGCGGGGTCGGGGTCGCAAACCTGCTCGCCGTCGACGGCGAGGTGGCCGGCGTCCGCCTCGAGGACGACAGCGAGATCACCGGCGACCTCACCGTGGTCGCCGGCGGCCGCAACTCGCCGGTCCTCGACTGGATCGAGGCCCTCGGCGGCGACGTTGCGCCGACCGAGGAACACAGCGACGCCGGCATCGTCTACCTGTCGCGTTTCTACCGGCTGCGGCCGGGCCGCGAGCTGCCGGTGTTGACCAAGACCGGCGCCGGCGGCGATCTCGGCTACCTCGCCTTCGCCGGGTTCTACGGCGACAACGAGACGTTCTCGATCACCTTCGGCGTGCCGACCGGCGACAAGGACCTGCGGGCGCTCCGCAAGCCCGACGCCTGGGAGGCGGCGATCCGGCAGATGACTCCACTCGAGCCGTGGACGGCCGACGGCCTGGCCGACCCGATCTCCGAGGTCGAGACCATGGCCCGGCTCGAGAACCGGTTGCGTCGCTTCGTCGTCGACGGCGAACCCGTCGCCCCCGGGCTGGTCGTCATCGGTGACGCCGCCATGGCGACCAACCCGTGGTACGGCAAGGGCTGCTCGGCCGCCGGCGTGGCCGCCGAGGCCCTCACCGCCGCCCTCGGCGACCACGGTGGTGATCGGCGAGCGGTGGTCGTGGCGGTCGACGAGGCGATGCGTTCCCTGCTCGAGCCGCACTACCAGCTGTCGTGCAAGCAGGACGCCGACCGGATCAAGCTCCACACTGCGCTCCACGACGGCTCCGAGCCCGACCCGGTGGCGGCAGCGACCCGCGACTTCGTGCTCAACGGGCTGATCCCGGCGACCCGGACCGACCCCGACGTCTACCGGGCGTTCTTCCGGTCGTTCAACATGCTCGACGACCCAGCCGCGCTCTTCGCCGACCAGACAGTCATGGCGGCAGCGGGAGCCGCTCACGCCGCCAAGGACGAGCGTCCACCCGAGCCGGCGCTCGGCCCCGAGCGTGGCCGACTCCTCGAGGTGATGGGCGTCGGCTGACCTGCCGCACCGCAAACCGCGCCACTCGTTGATGGATCAACTAGAGTGGCGCGCATGACTCGTCTTCCCACCTACGCCATCTCCCACGGCGGCGGCCCCTGGCCGTGGGCGAAGGAATCGCTTCCCGTCGACTGGACGGCGCTCGAGACCGCCCTCGCGGCGATCCCGGGCGAGCTTCCCGAGGCGCCCACCGCGGTGCTGATGGTCACCGCCCACTGGGAGACCTCGGGCTTCAGGGTGCAGATGGCCGAGCAGCCGGGGATGATCTACGACTACGGCGGCTTCCCGCCGCACACCTACGAGATCCAGTATCCGGCGCCCGGTCATCCCGCGGTCGCCGAACGGGTGGCCGGCCTGCTCGGGGCCGCGGGTCTGCCGGTCGGTCGCGACCCGCAACGAGGCTTCGATCACGGCACCTTCGTGCCGGCCTACGCGANNGCAGCTACGACCCGGCCATCCACCTGGCAGCGGGTCGAGCCCTCGCACCACTGCGCGACGAAGGCGTGTTGATCATCGGCAGTGGCCTGCCGAGCTTCCACGACCTGTCGTCGTTCGGGCCGGCGGCCGCGGCCCCGTCGGCGGCGTTCGACGCCTGGCTCGGCGAGACCCTGATCGGGCGAGTCGGCGCCGAGCGTGCGGCCGGTCTCGAGGGGTGGACCGACGCCCCGAGTGCCCGGCGCTGCCATCCTCGAGAGGACCACCTGGTGCCGCTCTTCGTCGCCGCCGGCGCCGCCGAGGACGAACCGGCCGTGCGGCACTATCACGAGAC